>CALGLS010000220.1 GCA_937959375.1 uncultured Saprospiraceae bacterium | reverse complement strand
TTGGAGTTTTCCATATTTTACAAAAAAAATTCACAACACCATGAAAAAGCAATTTAAATTTCTAAGTATTCATAGCTTCTTACTTTTGACAGTTATGCTTTTGAGTATTTCCTGTGCACGAAACCCTGTTACTGGTAAGCGAGAGCTAAGTCTGATGTCAACTAAAAAAGAAGTGCAATTAGGAGCGCAATATGATCCTAGTATTGTAGCAAGTTTTGGAAAATATGAAGACGCAAAAATGCAAGGCTTTATTGATAGGAAAGGTCAACAAATGGCGGCTATTTCTCACCGTAATGAATTGAATTACGAATTCAAAATATTAGACTCGCCAGTTGTTAATGCATTTGCAGTGCCAGGTGGTTACGTTTACTTTACACGTGGTATCATGGCGCACTTTAATAATGAAGCAGAATTTGCAGGTGTACTCGGCCATGAGATTGGGCACATCACTGCGAGGCATTCTGCCAAACAATTTAGTAGACAACAATTGGCTCAGGTAGGGTTTATTGTAGGAATGATTGCCTCAGAAAAATTTCGACAATTTGCTGATGTCACTCAACAAAGTATCGGATTAATGTTTTTGAAATTTGGCCGTGACCATGAAAGCCAGTCTGATCGACTAGGAGTTGAGTACTCTACCAAAATTGGTTATGATGCACACGAGATGGCTAACTTTTTTGAGACGCTAGGGCGAATGAGAGTACAACAAGGCGGAGAGGAAATTCCAACATTCTTATCAACGCATCCGGATCCCTTAGATCGAAACAAAAAAGTAGGCGAACTTGCGGATGAGTGGCAAAAGAAAACAGGTAAAACAAATCTAAAAGTAAATCGTGATTCTTATTTAAGAATGATTGATGGTTTGGTTTATGGAGAAGATCCACGCCAAGGATATGTTGAAAATAATATTTTCTATCACCCTGAAATGAAGTTTCAATATCCTGTGCCGCGAAATTGGCGTACACAAAACTCGCCAACACAAGTTCAACATGCACCTGAAAATGGGCAGGCCCTACTCATGTTGCAAATTGCTCAGGAGAAATCATTGCGCGAAGCGGCAAACGCTTTTGTAACAAACAATAAATTACTACTGGTCGACTCTAAAGATGTAAGAGTGCATGGCTTAGCTGGAAAAGCAGTTGTTGCTGATCAAGAGAATCCAAACGATCCAAACGGAACACTCAGAATTCTTACTTACTTTATTGAATACAATAGAGTAATTTACAAACTGCATGGACTTAGTTTGAAAAAGGATTACAACAGCTATCAGTCTTATTTTTTAGACTGTATGGAGAATTTCAAGAAATTGACGGACCAAAATAAAATCAACGTTAAACCTGAAAAAATTAAAATTGTGACAGTTAAAAAGAATTCGACGCTGAAACAAGTTTTTACAGAGAATGGAATGAAAGCTGATCGCCACGAAGAATTTGCGATACTAAACAGCATGAGATTAACGGATCAAATAAAAAGTGGTACTTTAATTAAAGTAGTTACTAAATAAAAAACTATTTGGTTTTATTCGGTGAAGGTTTACTAAACTTCCTTGTAACATAGAGAATAGTTTAGTAAACCTTTTGCTCGATTCTTTATCTGCAAAATTGAAGATAGTTTTTACAAAACTTCAGTATATAGAGAAAGTCAATAAACCAAAGGCTTTCTGTGGAATCTCAACTTTATTTTTGTGAACTTCAATTTTGAACACACAAAAAAAATTAAAAAAATAATAAATGACCGACAATATGCTAGTCCTATTGTCGGTTATTTATTTGTGGTAACTGAAGCATAGTTTGTATAACTGGAAAGCTTCAAATTAAACCCACTTTTATTGAAAAAATCAAAACCGTTCTTTCTTCTTTTACAACTCAGTATACGGTATAGATTTTGTATTCTTCCTATCTACAATAATTGACTGATCATTTTCGATCAGTAACCCATTTTTATTACTCTTTTTCCATTTTAGAACATATCCAGAAGAGCTCTGCTCCACATAACACATTTTTACATCCTATTAAAGTCACTCGTTTGGCTTTAAACAAAAAAACCATTTCATTATGAACGTAACTGGAAACCGTTCCTTTGTACCAGCTATTGTATTAATCTGTCTATTCTTTTCAATGCAACTCCTTGGTACGACACCCACTAAAAACAATCAAAAGAATTCCTTATTCAAATTGGCACCTGACGATGTTCAAAAAAGCCTTGATGTAGTAGACGCTGTTTACTTAAAGATTTCTCCAGATGCTTTGTCTGGTATTTACAATCAAAAAGCAGCGCAACTTGATTTGCAAATCCCAACAGGAAAGAACACTAAAATTGATTTGCAACTCGTGCGTAAAAATTTCCTAACCGATGATTTTGTCGTTACCAAGCGAACGGCAAACGGAGCAGAACCATTCGATTATCAACCCGGATTATATTATCATGGAACGGTTGTCGGTGAGCCAAATTCACTGGTCGCAATCAGTTTCTTTGAAGATAAGATTATGGCAGTTTTGTCATACGATGGAGATGATCATAACCTTGGTATTTCTACCGATGCAAGTTTAACTGGTGATGACGTTTATGTTTTATATCCAGAGGCGAATCTCCTTGTGGGAAATAATTTTGAATGTCATACCTCTGATGATGATATTGAAATTCCAGTAGAGATTGATGGAAACCAAGCGTCGTTTACTGTGACAAATAATTCGGTAAAAATGTACATGGAATGCGATTACCTGATGTATCAGGATTTTGGTTCTAATGTAACCACTACAACTGATTTCGTTACCAACATGTTTAACGTAGTTGCTGCAGTATATAACATAGATGATATCTGTATGGAACTCAACGAGGTTTTTGTTTGGGCAACCCAAGATCCCTATCCAACCACTTCATCCAATGCGGCACTAGATGCGTTTGAAAGTCAATTAAATGGCAATTTCAACGGAGACTTAGCACACCTACTTTCAACTTCCAATAATGGAAATGGTGGACTTGCTTATGTTGATGTACTTTGCTATTCACAACTTGGTATTGCTTACAGTAATATCGATCCGAGCTATAGTGACCTTCCTAATTTTAGTTGGACGGTCGAAGTAGTAACACATGAGATTGGACATAATTTGGGATCACCGCACACGCACAGTTGTTCGTGGAGTGGAGGAGCAATTGATAACTGTTTTTGTGTAGAAGGAGCTTGTAGCCCAGGGCCAGAACCAGCAGCTTCCGGTGGAACGATTATGAGTTATTGTCACCTAACGGGAAGTTCAACTTATGGTGATTGTGAAATTCCTGGTTATCCAAATCCAGGTATTAATTTAAATTTAGGTTTTGGGCCTCAGCCTTCAACACTTATTTATAACAATATTGAAAGCGCAACTTGTTTGACTGCCTGCGGCGGCAGCGGAGGAGGTGGCGGTGGAGGCGGTAGCGGAGGTCTTTTAGATTGTACTGCTGCGGTTGAATTGTTTTCTGGAGTGACTTATAATGGAAATACCAATTCAGGTGCTTCGAATGTTAGTACCTATGCTTGCGCGAATTATGATGAACCCGGTAATGAGGTAGTACATTTTTTCACTGCTCCAGTTAGCGGTGTTGCGCAAATTGATTATAATGAAAATGTAGCTGGTTACATTGATTTATTCGTTTTATCTGATTGCGATGAAAATGCTTGCTTGCTTTATTTCGATGGTGGAGTAGGAGTGAGTGGCGTAATGGATGTGGTTGCAGGAGAAACGTATTATTTCGTAACTGATGTATATACTGGTGGTAATGGTGGTGCATATGACTTGACCATTTCATTTCCCGATGGTGCCTGTGAATGTGATAACCCATTGGCCCTGACCTGCGATAATTTAGAAACTTACAATGTTGGTGCACTTGGTCCACAAACGGTTTGCTGGACAACATGGGATGGGCAAGAAGGAGGTTTGAGCGATGGTTTGGTAAACACTGAACAAGCTTCTAGCGGAAGTCAATCTATGAAAATAGAAGGAACGGTAGATGGTGGTCCGCAAGATGTAGTCTTCCTTCCAGGGAATTATACGAACGGACATTATCAATTGAGTTTTAAGGTTTATGTTCCTGTCGGAAAAAGAGGATACTATAATATTTTACATCAGTTTTTGCCTGCAGCTTCTACCTATCAATGGGCTTCAGAAGTTTACTTCAATGCCAATGGAACGGGTACACTAAACGCAGGTACTGTAGAAGCGGCAACATTTAGTTATACACAAGGAACTTGGATTGATGTGGTTCAGGATATTGATATTGATAATGATCTCACAACATTGACCATTGCTGGTTCTGCCGTTTATTCTTGGCCATTTAGCCATCAAGCAGCGGAAGTAACTGGAGGAATTAATGCACTGGCTGCCGTAAACTTTTATCCTTCTGATAATCAATTTGAATATTGGATTGATGATATAGAACTGACGGAAATTTCTGTAACTCCAGTGATGTCTGTTAGTCCTGCCAATCAAAATGTTCCTGCCACAAGTGGGGTAACTACATTTAATGTCAATTCCAACATCACATGGTCGGTCAGCGATAATGCGAATTGGATAACTTTAAGTCCGACGGGATCTAATAATAACGGAACCATTGAAGCGACTTATTTAGAAAATACAATTACAAGCGAACGTGTAGCAACAATCACCATCAATGGAGGAGGTTTGACACAAACGGTAACCGTAACACAGGCAGAAGCAATTGTACCAATATCTGTTAACATTGTTTCGGCAAGCGAAAGCTGTTTCGGTGAAGCTGATGGGGCAATCGACTTGTCAATTTCTGGAGGAACGAGTCCTTATACTTACAACTGGAGTAATGGTGCGAATACTGAAGACATAAGTGGTTTGGCTGGCGGAGCATACACCTGTACGGTAACAGATGCTGTTGGTGCAACTTACCTCGTCAATACAGTTACCATACTTGCTGCTCCACAAATCACAACACAGATACAAACTCCAGGAACCTTAAACTGTAACCAACTCAACGTAGTAATTGATGCCACTGCTTCCACTTCGGGAGCAGGCATTTCTGCCACTTGGACTACAGCAACAGGTAATATTATTTCTGGCGCAAATACATTGACACCATTGATTGATGCACCCGGTGACTATACCTTGACCTTGACTTATAACAACGATCCGAATTGTATCACCACTGAAACAGTCTCTATTGTTGAAGTTCCTGGACTGGAAGCAAGCATGAGTTCAACGCCAGCGAATGGTACTGCGAGTGATGGTTCAGCAATAGTCACAGTAGCTGGAGGAACGCCTCCGTATCAATACAATTGGAGTACAACGCCAGCGCAAACTACTCAATTAGCAACTGGATTAACTGCCGGTTCGTATTCGGTAACGATTGTCGATGCAGATGGCTGTATGTTGATCAATTCGGTTGAAGTGGATGCATTGACGAATACGACATATTTAGACGGTTTAAATAAATTTGATCTCTTCCCGAATCCTACTGCTGGTTTAGTAAATCTAGAAGTAGAAATGGAAGCAGCTTCAGCAATGCGTCTAAAGATTTACGATGTCTTGGGAACAGTTGTTTGGACAGGTGATTATAATGCACGAAATATTTCGCAGCAGATTGATTTATCTAACCTGAGTAGCGCAGTTTACTTTGTAGAGATCAATGTTGGCGAAGCTAGTACGGTACAACGGTTGTTGATTCGTCGATAAGAAGAGCATTACTTATTGAGGCTAGCTCGTGTAAGGTTCAACACTGAGCTCATTCAGGTTTTTTGCGACAACGCCCTAAGTGACCTCAGTATTTAAAAATACGCTAGAAGTGAACTCTTTTTTTACGAAAAATTGGTAATCAACATAAAAAAACGGATCTCTCAACATTGAGAAATCCGTTTTTTTATACACTAACAACTTCAAT
>CALGLS010000219.1 GCA_937959375.1 uncultured Saprospiraceae bacterium | reverse complement strand
CAACTACAATCTATTCTCTAAACTCAAGCGAATTAATCTATCCGATTCAGATATGCATGTGACTGTGCTGGGTAACTTTGATGTACAAGCAGGAGATATTGATCCCATGTTTCAGGAGCAAGGTTGGTGGTACGAATATTTTACCGGAGATAGTTTGAATGTTACAAATGTGAACATGCCGATCACTTTAGAAGCAGGTGAGTACAGACTTTATTTAGATGAAAAAGTAGAACGGCCTACCGTTGCCGTTAAAGAAATCAAAGGCTTAAATCATTTTACCTTGAGTCCTAACCCTTCTGCTGGAGACTTGTTAGTTGACTTTGATCTAGAAAAATCGGAACAACTAAGTTTGGAAATCTATGATTTTTATGGAAATAAAGTACACTCAATTTTTGAAGGACAGGAGCGCCAATTAAACGTAAGTATCAACCTAGAAGCGAAAATTCCAGCAGGTATTTACTACGTAAAGTTAGAAACGGAGTCAGGACTTAGTGCCATTCGAAAGTGGATTGTTCTCTAAACTACCATTTCGCATAGCGAGAAAGAATACACGAAGTTGCTCAAAAAATGTGTTTCCATCTGGGAACACATTTTTTATTTCCCTATGCGATGAAGTCAAATTCCAAGCTTATACTTTTAATTTCATTTATATCATTTTTAAAAAGATGGTTTAACTACATAGGTCACATAGCTTTTTTTGTGTTTTCTTTCGAAATTTTCAACTATGTGGCATATGCTTCTTGTATGTTTGTTTTGAAAACACGTTAGAAGTGATTTGTCGAAACCAACGTTTAGCAAACTTTGGAAGTTTACCAAACGCCTCGCAAAAGCATAGCGTCCCAAATTTTAAGCGCAGCAAAAAATCTATGTGTCCTCTTTAAAGAAACCGCGTATAACGAGCAACTCTATCCCTATGCCCCTATGTATTTAAAAAAACGATCGAGTACATCCCCCAAAGCAAAAGTATTGCCCAAAAAGTCATGATCTATTTACCAGTAGAACCTTTCACACTCTTATCCAATACTGTCTTCGCGCCAAGCCGATCAGAAGAACTACGAACAATAAACTCCGAAGGAATAATTTTCAAACATTCATCCAGCCCATTCAACCTCCCCTCAATACGATCAAGCAATGTGCGCATAGCAACACGCCCCATTTCGATTCCGTTTTGATCCACAGAAGATAGCTTCGGGTCAATCAACGAAGTAAAATTCCAATTGCCAAAACCAACCACAGCAATATCTTCAGGAATACGAATTCCAGCCGCTTTGACCGCTTCCATAGCACCACAAGCAACGTGATCGTTATTCGCACAAATACCATCAGGGCGATTAGAAGATTGCAACAACGCTTGCATCGATTGAAATCCCATTTCCCTCGTTCCTTTAAAACAATCAACAATAAGATCGTCAGAAAAAGGCATATTGTTTTCCGAAAGGGCAGCAATAAAACCCTCTTTCCTTCTTTGACAAATTTGGAGATTTAATGAGCCAGCCAAATGAACAATACGTTTGCAGTTTTGATTAATCAAATGTTGCGTGGCTTGTTTTGATGCTTCAAAGTCATCAATAATTATTTTCGGAGCAACCATTTTTGGGCTCACCCGATCAAAAAAAACAATAGGGACATTTCTTAATGCGACTTCTTGGAAATGATCAAATTGAGTCGTTTCTCTAGAGTGAGAAACCAGTAAGCCATCAATGCGGTGCGATAAAAGCGCCATTGTATCCAAAACCTCTTTTTCATATGACTCATTGGATTGGCAAAACATAACCGTGTATCCATTCGCGTACGCAACTTCCTCAATTCCAGAAATAACCGACGCAAAGAAAAAGTGAACAACTTCAGGAATGATGACTCCTATCGTTTTTGAATTGTGATTCTTTAAGCTAAGTGCAAATTTGTTTGGAGCATAATTAAGCTCCTTAGCGAGTTCGATCACTTTTTTACGTGTAGCATCACTTATTTTAGGGTTACCCTGCAAGGCTCTAGAGACTGTAGAGATGGAAACTCCCAGTGCTTTAGCAATGTCTTTTATGGTGACTTGATGTTTTTTCATTTTTGCAGAGTAGAAATAGCGTTTTTGTTTTGAGGCTATTTAAAGTGTCTAAGCGACTTACCAGCTTTTAATATAAGAAAAAAATGAAACATCTACTACTCGTTTTAACAATTGTGCAAACGTTTGCATGATTAATTTATTGACATCTAATGCTTTAGCTCTAACAACATTCACTTTCCCTTGCATATCTTTTTATCTTCGGACAGCATTTTAATAGTTAAAACAGTTATCAATAAGTCAGAGCAGTTTTACTGAGCTGATTTTACGAAAACAATCTAACCTTTAGATTCTTTATTTAAACTAAAAAAATAATAAAAATGAGTATCAAAAATTTAACCTACTACTTATGCATGTTAGTTGCAGTAAGTACTTTACTTTTTACAAGCGCTTGTAAAGGAGACGATGAAGTAATAATTGATGATGTTGTTGGTATCAACGTTGGAGACGGATGGTATATGGCAGCTACTGGCGTAGACCCTGTAGCTGGAGCTAAACTTTCAGATGAAGTTGTTGAAGAAAAAGACTTTGGATCACAAGAGAGAACAGGATTTCTTTCAGGTTATGTTTGGTTGGATGAAGCTGATTACAACCTTGTTCAAGTAACGGCAAAGGAAATCACAAGCACGATTGGAGGTACAGCAGAATCTGCTTCTGACGAAGGTTCTAGTTGTAATCTGAACGAGTACACTTTGGCTACAGAAACTGCTGTTGATGGTGCTGCGATTACGGTAGCTACTGCTGGCTTGTACAAAGTTTCTTACGATGAGACAGTTGGAGAAATGATCATGTACAAAATTGAAAGTCCTAACCTTATTGGTTCTGGTACACCAGGTGGCTGGGGTGCAGATACTGAGTTTACTCAAACGTCATTAGATGCCAGCGGAGGTGCATGGCAAGCAACAGAAATAGAACTACGTCAAGGAGAGTGGAAGCTTCGTTTCAACTGCCGTTGGAACCTTGATAGAAGAACGAGTACTTTAGATCCAATGAATGTAGAACTAGATCCTGACAATCCATTTGACCCTGCTAAAGGATATATGATGTTTACCAACTTAGGAGGAAGTGCTAATGATTTAGTTGCCGGTGGTGCTAACATTGTAATTGATGAAGCTAGTGAAGGAATATACACGGTTGATGTAACTTGGGATGGATCTAATGGAAAGTGGGGTGTTGCTTTGACAAAAACAGCTGATGTAGCTCCTATTACTTTTGTTCCAGACGAAAACGAATGGGCACTTACAGGTTCTGCTACACCTAATGGATGGGCTGATGATGATCCAGCAAACGATCCAATCGGAGTAGATATTGATATGAATTACTCAGGAGTTGATGCAGGTACTTATACTTGGATTATAGATAATATCAGTTTGGTTGCTGGTGCAATGAAATTTAGAGCGAATGATGCTTGGGATAAAAATATGGGTTGTACTCCAAACCTTATTTTTGCAGGTCAAATTGACAACTTAGGTTGTGCTGGTGAGGATATCACTGTTATTGCTGATCAGTCTTACATGATTGTTTTGACAACTAGTGATGATGGAGAAACGTATACTGCAAATTTCACTGAATTATAATATTCTTTTAAGCAGCAAGATTGATTTTTTCAATCTTGCTGCTTTCTTTTTTGAGTTCAACTCAAACGCTTTTTTACTTTCTATTCAAGTCAGATAATCCTCTGATCATATCCCACAGACTGTTTATTTCTTTTCTCAAATTCATTCTTGTATTATGAAAATAAAACATACACTCAAATCGTATGGTATTCTTGGTATGCTATTATTGGCATCCCTCTGTTCCTTTGCTCAAGATGTTACGATCACAGGAACAGTGACCGACAAATCGGATGGCTCTGGCCTCATTGGAGTAAACGTGGTGGTCAGTAGTGCCGACACACCAGTAGGTACTTCCACCGATATCGAAGGAAAATATACCATAAAAACAAAAAAAGGAAGCACCTTGTTTTTTTCTTACACTGGTTATGTCGATCAGCAGGTTGTAGTAGCTGATTCAGAAGTGATTAACGTAACGATGGATACAAAAGATGCCTTGTTGGACGAGGTAGTTGTGGTTGGATATGGTGCCGTCAAAAAAGAAGATCTCACGGGAGTAGTGACGAAGGTGGGGGAAGAAGAATTCAATCAAGGGGTGATCTCTTCTCCTGAAAAATTATTGACAGGTAAAGTAGCGGGACTTCAGATTAATTCTAGTGCAGAACCAGGAGGGGGAAGCCGATT
>CALGLS010000218.1 GCA_937959375.1 uncultured Saprospiraceae bacterium | reverse complement strand
GATGGGAAAAGTAATAGCATTAGCAAATCAAAAAGGTGGTGTTGGAAAAACAACAACGGCAATTAATCTCGCTGCTTGTCTTGGGATTCTTGAAAAGAAAGTATTGCTGATAGATGCAGATCCACAAGCCAATGCTTCTTCGGGGGTCGGCTTTACGCAAGATGATATTGAAATCAGCACCTACGATTGCCTGATTAACGATATCCCTGCAAAGGACGCTATCCTCGAAACGGAAACTCCAAACCTATACCTTCTACCCTCTCACATCAACCTAGTTGGTGCTGAAGTAGAATTGGTCAATCGTTGGTCACGTGAAAACGTGATGAAGGCTATGATCGAACCAATCAAAGATGATTACGATTATATTTTCATAGACTGCTTACCTTCTCTTGGTTTAGTAACAGTCAATGCACTGACTGCCGCTGACTCAGTGATCATTCCTGTTCAATGTGAATTTTTTGCATTGGAAGGATTGGGTAAACTGATGAATACCATTGGCCTAGTCAAAAAACAATTGAACACAGAATTAGAAGTCGAAGGTATTCTACTTTCTATGTACGATCGTCGTTTGCGTCTTGCCAATGAGGTTGTTAATGAAGTTCGAAAGTATTTCAAAGACCAGGTTTTTGAAACCATTATTCATAGAAACTCAAAATTAGCTGAGGCACCGAACATGCACGTTCCTGTTGTCCTTTATGATGCAACCAGTACGGGTACGGTCAATTTCTTAAACCTTGCCAGAGAATTTTTGCAAAACAATGAAGACAGTCTGCGTTTAGTAAAGTCTCCGAAAGATGACAAAAAGAAAAACGTAAGCTAGTATTCTAAGTCTCTCTACAAACCAAATAATAGAACGAAAAAAAGTCCAGATATTCCAAATTATTTCTAAATGGCCAAGAAGAAAATTAAAAAAAGAGAATTAGGTAAAGGCATCGCAGCCTTGCTTTCAAATATGGATGCAAATCCAAACCCAGGACCTGTACAAACAGAAGAAGTTGTAAAAGAGTTGTCCAATAATGTAGCAATGATTCCACTTAACATGGTAGAAGTAAACCCATGGCAACCGCGTAAGCGTTTTATGGAATCGGAATTAAATGAATTGACAGAGTCCATCAAAGTTCATGGATTGATTCAACCCATTACGGTAAGAAGACTGAGTCAAAATGCGTATCAGTTGATTTCTGGTGAACGTCGTTTGCGTGCATCAAAACTAGCTGGACTGACTGAAGTTCCTGCTTACATCCGTATTGCCAACGACCAAGAAATGTTGGAAATGGCATTGGTGGAGAATATTCAAAGAGCTGACTTGAATGCCATGGAAGTTGCTTTTACTTATCAGCGATTAATTGACGAATGTTCACTTACACACGAACAACTTTCACAACGTGTCGCTAAAAACAGAACTTCTGTAACCAACTATTTACGTTTACTGAAATTACCACCGCAGATCCAAACTGCCGTTAAAGATAAAGCCATCACTATGGGGCACGCTCGTGCGCTCGCTGGTGTTGGTGAATTAATGTTACAACTTGATCTTTTCAAAAAAGTAGTTGAGAACAAACTATCCGTTAGAGCTACCGAAGAATTAGTAAAGAGTTATACCACTCCGCGCAAAGCATCTAGTTCGAAAGGTACAACTGGTAGTCTTTCGGAAGAATACATGCGTGTTCAAGATGATCTCTCGCACATGTTGGAGACTAAGGTTCAGCTGAAACGAAAGTCGAATGGAAAAGGTCAGATTGTCATTCCATTTTCAAGCGACAAAGACTTGAATCGCCTACTTGATCTTCTTGAAAATGAATCTTTGTAAAACAAGATTGTAAAAAGATCGTTGTAAGTTTAAATCAAACATTCATTTAATGCGATTAGTTTACTGCCTCTTTTTATGTTTTTGTTGTCAGTTTTTGTTTGCGCAAAAACCACCCGGTGTGGGTGGAACACCTGATACGTTGAAACAAGTCAGCCCCTCTGATTCGTTAAGCACACCCGACGCTTCAAAGAAAAAAGGACTTTTTGGTTTTAAAAAGCGAAAGAAAAACAAAGGAGCCTTAAAGGAACTTTTCAATTTTAAAAAGAATTATCCCAATCCTAGAAAAGCAATCGTACTCTCTGCTATACTTCCTGGCACAGGTCAAATTTACAATAAGAAATACTGGAAGCTTCCCATCGTATATGGCGGGCTTGGCGCAATGGGTTACTTCATCTATTTTAATACGGATCAGCAAAGACGGTTTAACAAAGCGCTAGAATTAAGACTTGATGATGATGAATTTCCTCTAGATGAGTTCATACAAGTGAATGGCAATGGCACTCCTGTTGGTGAAATACTGGACGAAGCCTCGATAAGAAGTTGGAGAGCTAAGCACCAAAAGAATAAAGAATTATCCTATATCGGTTTGGTATTTACCTACATTCTCACTGGGGTTGATGCCTATGTTGATGCACATCTTATAAATTTCAATGTCAGTGACGATTTGAGTTTACAGGTCAAGCCTGAAATGCAGGTATTACCTAATTTGGATACTTCGGTGGGAATTGGTCTTGGATTAAGATTTCGCGATAAGAAAGTTACTGAGTTACCAATTGATATTTATTCTGCTCGGTAAGTGGAGCTAAGCGGAAATCCCACAGTGTTTTTTTTTAATCAAAATAGCAATCAAAGTCAAAATCACCACTAACAACCTGAGACCGTTAACCTCTTGTAAATTGATTGTTACTTAAAGACTCAAAGCTTATAGCGCCATTCTCATTCCCATTCCCATTCATTATTCCCTAATCTGCCACCACTTCTTATCTCCCTTCTTCTTCTTTTTCCCCTTTCCATCCCGTTTCCATTTCTCCCAAAATTTCAGATTTATCTTTTTCTTCTTTTTCTTTACAATGATATAGCGAATAGAAAAACCAGTATTCATGTTAAAGAACCGCTCACCACCCCATACGTTTGCCTTGGGTTGCACATCCCAAGAGAAATTAAAACGTCCCATTGATGCTTCTACTCCAACTATACCCGCTGGCCCTGAACCACCTTTCTCATCTTCTTCTGCCTCATCACGATCCAACCAAGTTTTGTGCAAACCCACTCCAAAATAAATATTGAAATTTTTGATCAAGAATTTCTGATGTTGCTCAACGAATAGACCAATTGATGTGCTTCCATTATTGGTATTTGTAAGTACCATGCCTTCCAATGTATAATTCTTGTGTAGTAATTGCTGGATGGTGATACCCAACGATTTGTCAGAATCAAACCTTAGGCCTGCAGAAGTTCGGTATGACTGTGCATTCAAGCAGGTAATAAAAAGAAGGAGAAGACAAATAATGGTTGATCGCTGCATGTAGAAGATAGTTGGTGTTGGTAATTTTGTTGAATAACGACGCTAAATTATTAAAAATTGTCCTTTGGCAAAAACACGTCGATCTGCAATAAACACACTTATTAGACGGCTTTACATTAGAAACGTAACTCAAGTAAGCGCTTGAACGAGCAAAAAAGGCCAAACAATTTTGCAAAGCGAAAAAACCTCTTAATTTTGCCAAAAAATAATTTGTCACGATTCCACCAAGTCAAGTCTGCGCTAAGTTACTTCTGCCGATCTAAAACAATCTATCAGGTACACTCTCCTCTTGTATTTGAGTTTACAGAAAAACTCTTTGAGGGTGATCGCCAATATTACATTTTTGAAAAGATTGAGCGACTCAGAAAGCAGCTATTAGCAAATAACAACACCGTGCAGATAACTGATTTTGGTGCGGGCTCCCTTACGGGAAATAAGGCTTCTAAGCCAATCAAGGATATTGCTGGTTCAGCTTTGACTCGCAAACAGTTTTGTGAATTACTTTTCAAAATTGTAAATCATTACAGACCAAGTACCATCGTTGAATTAGGCACCTCATTGGGCTTAGCAACAATATATCTGGCTGCCGCACGTCCTGCTTCTTCCACCGTTTACACCCTCGAAGGCAACCCTCATGTAGCAGCTGTTGCTAAACAAAATTTTCAAAAATTAGAACTTAAAAATATTGAGTTGATCTTAGGACAATTTGAACACACCTTACAAAGCACCATTGACCAAGTTCCCAAACTTGACTTAGTATTTTTCGATGGCAATCATCAAAAACAACCCACGGTCGATTACTTCAATCAATGCCTTGCTAAAGCGCACGAAGAAAGTATTTTTATTTTTGATGACATCTACTGGTCTAAGGGAATGACTGAGGCGTGGAATGAGATTCGCCAACATGAGCGTGTTTCACATAGTATTGATCTTTATCAATTTGGCATTCTCTTCTTTCATAAAAAAACGGCTCCCACTGAAGCGCATACTTTGATTCCTCATAAATGGAAACCTTGGTCTGCTGGATTTTTTGGTTAAACTTTTCAAGGAATTTGAATTTCCTTTTTTTTTGCAAGGCAGCTTCATTCCTGTAAATCAATTACACTAGTTAAAACAGTTTTAGTGCGTTCTACCTTTCCAATACCCGCGTCAGAACTTTTGTGTTCTATTGAATCTTTTGTGGTTAAAAAAACAGTATCGAACTCACTTTAAAAGAAAAAACGCCTCAGCAAAAATTGCTAAGGCGCTCGGTAGAATTCACTTAAAGTGACTTTAAAATCGGTATTGGGATAAAGCTGTAAAAACCGGTTAGGAATTTTGCTGCTCTGAGGTTAGTTGGCTTATTACATCAGTAACTTAAAGCGCTTTAATTGTGAATTTCTATTTTTCTTTTATCAAAAACATTGACTGAAGGTTCGAAAGGAATGGTAAAGAAAAAACTGGTTCCTTTATTTGGTCCATCTGATTTCAACCATAGATTTCCATTGTGATTGTCAATTACCTTTTGGCAAATCGTAAGCCCCACACCAGTACCATTATACTGATCAACAGTATGTAATCTTCTAAATATTTTAAACACGGCATCTTTATACTCTTTCGAAATTCCGATACCATTATCTCGAATCTCAAATTCCCAATGAGACGTTTTCTTTTTACAGGCAATCCAAATTTCGGTTTTGCCCTTACTGTATTTCAATGCATTGTCCAATAGGTTTTGAAAAATATGTTGCAACTGCCTTGGATCAGCAATAACCTTTGGCAACATACCAACGATGACAGAGGCCTTCTGTTCTTTTATCCTAGTCCCCAGCATTCGAATAACTCCTGCAACCAGCTTCTGCGTATCAACTCTTTTCAGCACCATTTGATCACCACCCATTTTGAAAAAATCAGTAATATCATTAATCATTTGCTGCATTCGCAGTGCAGCGTCATGCACGAAATGCAGGCACTCTTTTCCCTCCTTATCTAAGTCGTCACTATATCGTTGATCAAAGAATCGAATGTAACTTGTGATGGTACGAAGTGGTTCCTTCAATTCGTGTGATGTCATTAAACTTACGAGCTGATCAGAAACTTGATTTTCTGATTGCAAATTCGGTTCCTTGCGCATTAGCTCCTCTGCAAACATTCGAGATACTTTTTCCAATTCCTTTTGTTGACTGACATCTTTAAACTTAAGTACCGCATATTCAATCTCGCCACTGTCACTGACAATTGGCGTAACTCGTAATTCCATCCATTTGTATTCTTTCCCTTTTTCTTGAATTCTGAGATTCGTTTTCAAAACAGTTTCCTGTCTTAAAGATTTAAATGCGATAAGTTTAGTCATCTTTTTACGATCTTCAGGATGCACCAAAAATGCGCTTTGACGGTTGACTACCCTTTCCTGAGCATATCCCAAAACGTTCTCAACAGATGGCGTAATAAAAACATTGGTCTTGTCCTTTACTCGATGAATAAAGACAATATCTTCCGAAGTTTCAGCGATCATTTTGTGATACAATTCTTCTTCTTTAGAGACCAATGCTTTACCATACTTTGTTTTTGCAAAAACGAATCCGGTTACTGCTGCCGCAAAACTCAACAGGATAAAAATCAAGATAGAAATATCCCAATCCAACAGAATAAAAAAGATAAATAAAGGGCTAAGCATCGCAATGCCTATTAACTTGTTCTTGTCGGCCTCATTTAAGTCCTTGAACAAATCTTGGTTCAAAAAATTTAGTGTTATGTTCTTCATGATTGTTACAGTTTTCGGGGGAATTACTGAAGCTGAGCAATCAACTTCATTGAATAAATTCCACTCAATTATATCAATAACCGAACTGACAGACTGCACACAAAAAGTGTTCAGAAAGTCTTTACGATTTTTGATAATCCAAATAAACAACTGGTTATCATTTAGTTAAGTAAACCAAACAATAGCAAGTCGGTTGCCAACAGGGACGCCTCCTGCAAGCACAGTGATATATTCAATGGGAAAAATAGAATTGATAGTGATGTGGGGAAAAACACCTATAATATTAAAAACAAATATCTTGCCAAGGTGCTGGCTAAAATGTTAATGTTTTAGGGGTTTTCTAAGAAATAAGAAAACATCAAATTCGATTTATAATAAAAACATCTTCCTTGTGACATAGTCAAACAAGAAAATAGAAATGAACTATTTATCTACAAAAATTCCATGATCATTTTTTCTAAAAAAAGCTTACTTCCTGTTTTGTATTCCAAGAAAGGAAAGCTACCTTTCAGAAAAATTTTACGATTCTTTATTGGATATTTCTAATAAGAATCAAAAGAACATACTAGACCAAAACAAGAAAACTTTTTTCAGAGTGCGTTAACTGCGCATAGCCATCTGTCCCCCCTAAAACTTTCCTCATTTAACTGTATGAAAAATCATGCTGCTACCCTATGGTCAGCTAAGTTTCTATTTAAGCAACCTTTATTCTAAATTCACTAAACCTACTATTATGAAACGACTATTCACACTTCCCTTTTTCTTATTTCTCTTTTTCACCAGTGCATTCGCACAACTCTCCTTACAAAATGGAACTTCAGATTATTTAATTGATTTTAATAGTACTGTAACTGGAGTCAATTCAGGAAGTTTTACTGGATCAGGATTTACAAGTAATCCCAATTCAGGCCAATTAGATACAGATGCTTGGGCTACTACGGGTCTTAGTGATGGAGCTAAGAATTTTGGAATAAGCAATGCTTCAGGAGATCACGCCAGAGGATCAAACGATGGAGGCGTTTCAACAGGTGGAATTTATGGTTTTGATATAGGAGGAGGCAATCGTGCTTTAGGTATTCAACCAACAGGCAGCGACTGGACTCCAGGAACAATCACCTTAAAAATTGTGAACAACAGTTCTTCAGTCATTAATGACATGGATATTGATTACAATATTTTTGTAAGAAATGATCAGAACAGAGCTTCTTCTTTTAATTTTTCATACTCTTTTAATAATTCAAGTTTCACTGATGCAACAGGCGCAAACTACACCTCTCCTCAATCTTCAGGAGGGACTGTATGGATTGCAAATAGCAGAAATGTTCAACTTTCAAATCTAAGCCTTAATCCTGGTGATGACTTTTACATAAGATGGTCAGGTAGTGATGCTGGAGGAAGCGGAAGTAGAGATGAATTTGCATTGGATGATATTGCAATCATGGCGGCAGGTTCGTCTTCCTCTTGTACTCAACCAACTGCGCAAGCTACGAATCTTAATTTTGGAACAATCACTTCCAACTCTATTCAAGCAACGTTCTCAGCAAGTAGCGCAGATAAATTTTTAGTGGTACAAAGTACCAATCCTTCATTAGGAGCTGCTCCAACCGACGGTGTAATTTACACAGCGGGCAACCCCTTAGGAACCGGTGAGGTGCTTCAATTTAGCAATAGCACTTCTATAAACGCTTTAGCTCTAGCTAGCAATACTACTTATTACTATTCTATTTTTGCAGCCAACGACAACTGCTCTGGAGGCCCTGATTACCTATCAACCAATCCATTAACTGGTTCTGCTGCAACTACTAGTGGAGGATCTAATTACTATGATGGGATCGGAAGCGAAACTTGTGCTGATCTAAAAACGGCGCTATATAATTTGATTGATGGACACACCTCGGTGAGTTACAATAGTTTATGGACACATTACCAAACGACTGACGATCATTTAAATGACGCTGGTACCGAAGTAATTGTTTGGGATATGTATTCTGACAATCCAAATGGTCCTGAAAATGAGTTCACTTTTGTAGCAGAACAATGCGGATCTTATACTGGTGAAGGAAGTTGTTACAACAGAGAACACACCTTTCCAAAATCATGGTGGGGAGGTAGTACTTCTACCCCACAATACACCGACTTGTTTACTGTTTTACCAGCTGATGGTTGGATCAATGGTGTTCGAAATAATAATCCATACGGAGAAGTTCAGTCAGGTACAGAATCTCAGATAACCAATAATGGATCTGCTTTAGGATCTTCTTCTATCACTATTCCTGGTTACTCTGGTTCTGTTTTTGAGCCAATCGATGAATACAAAGGTGACCTTGCACGCGGCTACTTTTACATGGCCACTCGCTATGAAAATGTAATTGCTGGTTGGGAGAATAACAACACTGAATCTGATGCTGTTATGAACGGAACATCTTATCCAGTATACGAACAATGGATGATTGATATGTTAATTTCTTGGCACAATAGCGATCCTGTTGATACAAAAGAAATCGAAAGAAATGAAGCTGTATTTGGAATTCAAGGAAATAGAAATCCGTTTATTGATCACCCAGAATATGTTGGCTTAATTTGGTCAAACTGTGGCGGTGGCGGAGATACAGAAGCTCCAACCAATCCTACCAACTTAATGGCAAGCAATACAACTGAAACAAGCACAAACTTAAGTTGGACAATTTCAAATGACAATATTGGTGTGGCTGGATATTACATTTATCAAGATGGAATCAACGTATTAATTAGTAACGGTACGGGTACATCAGCGGATATTACAGGTTTGAATAGTAGTACTACTTACAACTTTTACGTGACCGCTTTTGATGCTGCTGGTAATGAATCAACTGCTAGCAACTCGATCAACGTGACTACTAACACCGCTACAGATACCGAAGCACCTACTACCCCTTCTGCTCTTGCAGCAAGCAACACTACTGAAACTAGCACCGACTTAAACTGGAATCCTTCTTCTGACAACATCGCAGTCGCTGGTTATAACATTTACCAAGATGCTACTCTTGTTGCTACGGCTTCTAATAATTCTTCCACCATCAATGGATTAACTGAATCTACAACTTATAACTTTTACGTTACTGCTTTTGATGCGGCTGGAAATGAATCAACTGCAAGCAACTCAATCAATGTGACTACGAACACCGCTACAGATACCGAAGCGCCTACTACCCCTTCTGCTCTTGCAGCAAGCAACACTACTGAAACTAGCACCGACTTAAACTGGAATCCTTCTTCTGACAACATCGCGGTCGTTGGGTATAATATTTACCAAGATGCTGCTCTTATTGCTACAGCTTCTAATAATTCTTCTACCATTAATGGATTAACGGAATCTACTACTTACAACTTTTACGTGACCGCTTTTGATGCTGCTGGTAATGAATCTATTGCTAGTAACTCGATCAACGTGACTACGAACACCGCTACAGATACCGAAGCGCCTACTAATCCTACTGCCCTTACAGCTAGCAATACTTCTGAAACTAGCACTGACTTAAACTGGAATACTTCTTCTGACAACATCGCAGTCGTTGGTTATAACATTTACCAAGATGCTGCTCTTGTTGCTACAGCTTCTAATAATTCTTCCACCATCAATGGATTAACTGAATCTACAACTTACAACTTCTACGTTACTGCTTTTGACGCGGCTGGTAATGAATCTACTGCAAGTAACTCGATCAATGTAACGACGGCTACAAGTAACTCAGGACCGACAGTTTTACATGAAGGATATTTTGAGTCTGGTTGGGATGGATGGCAAGATGGTGGTTCTGATTGTGCAAGATATTCAGGAGCTAATTCTTACGAGGGAAGTTACTCCATTCGAATAAGAGACAACTCAGGAACTTCATCCGCAATGACATCTCCTAGTTTTGATCTTAGTAATCATAACAATGTTGATATTACATTTAGCTTCATGGCAAAAAGTATGGAGTCGAATGAAGACTTCTGGCTGAGATATTTTGATGGAAACTCCTGGCAAACCGTAGCTACTTATAGTCGTGGTAATGAGTTCAATAACAATACATTTTATACTATGAATGTTGTACTCAATAGTAATGATTACAACTTTCCTACAAATGCTCAATTCCGTTTCCAATGTGATGCGAGTGCAAACAATGATAAAATATTTGTTGATGCAGTAATCATTACAGCTGATGTGTCTCCTAGTAATTTGACACGACCTGGTTCGAATGCAATTACTCAAGTTGAGGCAGTCTCTGATAATGATGTAGCTGCGGAATTAGAAATGGAATTGGAATTGGAATTGGAAACGGAGAAAGTTTTTGAGAATAAGTCAATCACTATTTATCCAAACCCAACTAGTAATTTCTTAAACGTCAATTTACAGTCGTTTACACCAGAACTTAGTCAAATGACTATTGTAAATACCATGGGACAGGTTGTTCGAAATATCAACAACAATCTATCTGATAAGATTATCCAAATAGATGTTTCTAGTTTATCAAAAGGCATTTACTTCCTTAGAGTGGTTGACAACAATGATGAATTACAAACGCTTAGGTTTTATGTTCACTAATTTGGTCTTTCATATTTAACAAGCAATAAAGTCATCTCGAATTTTGAGCAATCAGAATTCGGGATTTCTTTTTTCACAAAAACAAGAACTCAGCATTAATAAAAAAACCGTGAACCAATTTTTAATCAGCTCACGGTTTTTTTATTAAAGTTATTTAAGAATCTTTTATACAGACCCTCGTTTATCATTTTTGAAACCAATCGTCTTTTTATTAAACAAGAATCCACTCTTATCTAGCTTGAACGGTTCTACATCTTTATAAGTTAAAACATTGATCATCTTAGGATCACGTTCTGCAACAGGAACTGCAGCAAGTCGAAGGTTCATATTCTTCAATGCCTCAATCATAATCTTACGAATGGTACGTGCATTTCCGAAGTACTTGTCTCTAAACTCATGTATGAAAGTCAAATAACGTTTCATGTGCGCTTCCGCTTCTTCGGTCATCACCACCTCATGCTCATCCAACATCATTTTAGCAATCTGCATTAGTTCAGCTGGATTGTAATCTTCAAACTTAAGTACCTTATCAAAACGAGAGCTAAGTCCTGGATTCGTTTTCAAGAACTTCTCCATGTTGTCCGGATAACCTGCAGCGAAGACGAAGAATTGTCCTCTTAGGTCTTCCATTCGCTTAAGCAAAGTTTGAATCGCTTCGTTACCGAAATCACCATGTGCACCTCCAGAAGTTTGCATTGTCAATGCGTATGCTTCATCAATGAAGAGTACACCTCCCATTGCCTCGTCAATTTTTTCGGCGGTCTTGATGGCTGTTTGTCCAACAAAACCTGCCACTAGACCTTGTCGATCCGTTTCAACCATGTGACCTCTTTCGAGTACACCAAGTGCTTTATAGATTTTAGTTAGAATGCGTGCAACCGTTGTTTTACCAGTACCTGGGTTACCAAAAAAGACGGTATGTAAAAAGAAGGTATTGAGTACATCCTTATCTGTTTCGCGATAATATTTTACTAGATTCACCAAGTCGGCGATCTGCTCCTTTACTTTTGTCATTCCAATTAAGGAATTCAATTCTTCCATTGAATCTCTCAGCAAGTCGTGATCGATTGGAATATTTGGAAGCTCTTTTTTAGGTTTGAGTTGAATTCGTGCAACATCATCTAATTCCACAATGGAAATTTGCTCCTTACTCAAAGTTCTTGGATTCTCATCTGACATGACACGAAGACCAAGATTTATTTTTGCCTTTTCAATCAAATCATAAACAAAACGTGCATTACCGAAAGTACGGTCACGCTCCCGATAAGAAGCGGTGATGATTTCGTTTACTTTATGCCTTGCTTCGAGTGTCAATTCAACATTCTTTTCATTACAAGCGTAATCCGCAATTTGAATTAACTCCTGTGGTAGGTAATCTGAAAATTCGAAGTGTAATTTAAATCGCGATCTCAAACCAGGATTAGACTGTAGGAAGTGTGTCATCTCTTTTGGATAACCCGCCACAATTACGGCCATGTCTCCAACTCCATTCGACATTTCCTTAACTAAAATCTCAATCACCTCACGACCAAAATCTTTACTATCATCATTTGACCTTGCCAATGAATATGCTTCGTCTATAAATAAGACTCCTCCACGTGCTTTCTCAATCGCTTCTTTTACTTTCGGTGCCGTTTGTCCAATGTATTCACCAACTAGATCAACACGATCCACTTCGTGTACATGACCTTTGGTCAAGAGTCCCATTTTCTTATATAGTTTACCCATCATACCCGCAACTGTAGTTTTACCAGTTCCAGGGTTTCCTATAAAGACAGAATGTACATTGATTTCTTCTTTTTCTTCAAAACCTTTTTCCTTTCTTAGTTGAAGAAATTGGATATAAGATGCATGGTCTCTAACCTTTTCTTTGATCTCAGTAAGACCAATGAGGTTGTCCATCTTACCCATTACATCTTCGAAGGTACTGTTGGCATCCGTTTCAGGAGTCAAAACGATCGGTGTATGTCGGTCTGGAAGAATTACTCCACTAATTCCATCTTCAAAATCTTCCCCAACTTCAAATGGCACAACAGCAAGTAGGCGATCCATAAATATGATCTCCGCAGTATAATTATCTTTTCGCCAAGACCCCTTTACATTGGACCCCCATCCGGCGGTAATTTTTATAAACTCATCTTTCTTTTCAACTCGTTGCAAACGAACCACCTGTCCTTTTAGCTCCCGAGCAAAGTTATAGAACTTAGTAAATAACTCGCATTGCCAACTTTTGGTTGGATGCAAATTCTTCAAAACCATTTCTACATATATATAGCGTGTTTCTTCACTGCTAAATTTCCTAAAGTAATTACGATCATCTTCTGCTACGTCATCATAAGGACCTTCATAAAGACGAAGTGATTGGATTTCTAGGTAGGAATTTTGGTTAGACTCTTCAAGCTTACCCGCATCTTCAACATAGAAGTATTTAGTAGCAACTTTCTCACCTTCTACCCAAGCTTCCCAATAGTAGGTTCCTTTTTTCCAAAACTGGCCTTCATTCTTATTTCCCCAACCTTCACGAACGTATACAACATTATCATATTTACTCACCTTTCTTCTATCGAAAGAGAGTACACAAACTTCTTTTCTGCCTTTTTTAAGTGAATAGCATTTTAGTTCTACGGTGATGTCCCAATCTTCTTCATCATACATCTTATTGTAGAAAGATAATTCGGCGTAGACATAGGTGGTTTCAAATCTATCAAAGACCTGGCGATACTTTTTCTTATTATCGGCAAGCCACTCAGTAGAAGCATAAACTTTAAGCTCTCTGAACTTAAATTTACTTGAGTCGGGATGTTTATAACTTTCGGCCATTACTTGTAGTGTTCAATATGTTGTTTCAAAGTGTTTTGCTTTTTGATTTGAATCAAAAACGATTCTAAGTCTCAATTCTTAAGATATTGGATACCTGAAAAAGAGATTTAGTACTTTGTAACATAAGTTATTTAAGATTTTGAATAGATTATTTTTTGTGAGTACGAAGTCAAATTTTTTAAGAATAGCCTTAACTATTTGAGGAAAATTTGATGAAGTAATCGCGAAAAAGAAGGATTCAAAAATTAAAGAAATTTATGTTACCAAGTATTTAGCTTATAAACTTATCATTTTTAAGGTTCTAAGACAATTTTTTAGGTTAAATTTCATACATAATTTTTATAACCATAATTAGTCTAGTCTTAGAATAGCCCTACAACTGCTCTAATATAACACTTTTTCTTAATGTTAGTTTAAAATTTAGTTTATATAATAAATGTGAATCTTGTTCCTTTTTTTTGCAAAAAGCAGTAAAATTGCGCTCTTAAATTCCATGGGATAGCTGATAGACAATTATTCAAAATATTTATCAGCTATCTATAAATAACTATTAAACACGATATGAGTAACAAACCAAGAATTGTAAGTATTGCCAATGCAAAAGGCGGAGTGGGAAAATCAATTATAACGATTCACGTAGCGATGGCGCTGGCAACACAGAAGAAGAAAAAAGTGCTGATCTTGGACTGTGATAGTCAGGGAAGTATTTCAGAACTTTATGAATTTGAAAAATTAGCCCACGACGAAGACCCCCTTATTGAAGTAGAAGAAATTACACCTCGAAAAGTTCAGAGTTTTATCAAGCGTTTTGGAGATGATTACGATGTCATTTTTATTGATGTTCCTAGAATGACTGATGCCCGAAAAGATAGTGCAACTATCATGTTACTTTTCAACTGTGAAGGTATCTTAATTCCAGTCATCGGATCTGAAGTAGATGTGCTTTCATCTATGGACTTTGTAAGCATCGTTGAAGAAGCTTCTAACGAAAAACAGGATATGGGTGAAGATCTAAAATACTGGGGATTCATCAATCGTAGAAACCAGCGTAAATCCAACGAAACGGCTGAATCTAACATGAAAGAAAGAGGGCTAAAGATGTTTAAAAACTCCTTGGCTGATGTTCGTTTATTCACGGAGCCTTCGTTTTACAAATCTATACTTGACACAGCAGAAGGTGAACGTCGATTTGGTCCTTTCTTTAAGGAATATTGTCGTAAGTTTAAGTTCTAGACTTCGGTGTACCGGAATCCCAGATAAGGTGACCCTAACCGTTTCCTAATTGATCTTGAGTGTATACAAGCCGAGGAATATTTCTCTGTGTTGAGGTGTATTTCTCGGCTTCGCTCGAAATTCTTTCCTTCGACTTCGCTCAGGATGACAACCTTTCG
>CALGLS010000217.1 GCA_937959375.1 uncultured Saprospiraceae bacterium | reverse complement strand
TACCTACCTTATGACACCTACGACGTTGCCTACAACCAAGCAGCAAACCCTATCTGGGAATTAACAAGCCCACCTTCATCATTTTCTATCACATTAGATGAAACCAATCCGTTTGACACTGTTTACTTTCCTCTGCGTCCTGCCATTGTAAAAAGAGAATTAACAACCTTCGTCCAATATGGTATTGTGAGATGTAATGAAGATGTTACATTTAATGTTTTTACGGAAAACAATGGGTCAACTACAGTAGATGGTACCGTATGGTTTGAAATAGATGAAAATATATCTAGCGTTTCCCCTGTTCAATCACAAGACACTTTCGTTGCTCCAAATATCTATGGCTGGCATTTTGAAAATTTATATCCCGGGCAAATTTTACAAACTGAAATATTGCTAGAAATTCCCGGTCCTCCTTCCTTTCCAGTTGGAGACAGTTTACACTTTGCAAGTTATTCTGATTTTGAAGATCAAATTGGAGCTTTAACTTCTCCTACAGTAACACACGTTGAAGAAGTGCTCTGCTCTTATGATCCAAACGACAAACTAGTCAGCCCCGTATACCCCGAAAACTATGCGCTCTCTGGAGAAGATCTCGTCTACACCGTCCGTTTTCAAAACACTGGAAATGCAGAAGCTTACGACGTCGTTATTCGCGATACCCTTGACTTAAATTTAGACTATAATACATTTCAATTTCTAGCTACTAGTCACCCAGAAGTACTAACTACAACATTGACAGATAACAGGTATCTCAAATTTGACTTCCATGATATTTTTCTGCCTGACAGTACCACCAACTTTGATGAAAGTCAGGGATACGTCATGTACCGTATACGCGCTAACGAAGACATAGCTGAAGCAACTGTTGTCAATAATTCTGCGAGTATATACTTCGACCTTAATCCACCCGTATTGACGAATACAACAGAGAACATTATGGTTTCCTCTTTTGATGCTGATGAAGATGGTTCTCTCATCTGGAATGACTGCGACGACAGCGATTCAAATATATATCCAGGTGCCGTAGAAATCCCAAATAACGGTATTGATGAAGACTGTGACGATGAAGACCTTATGGTTTCTACAACAGATCTTAATACAAGTCAACTGAGCATATTCCCTAATCCAACATCAGGTTTAATAGAGATAAGCTCAAACTTCATTGGTCCGGCTATAATTACCATTCAAGATTGCAATGGAAAAGTCATTCTTACAAAAGAACTGAACAAGCAAGCCTCTTTGGATTTATCTAATTTTGCAAATGGAATCTATTTTATAAATATCCAAAACGGTCAGCAGTTGTGGCAAGACAAAGTTGTAAAAACTACGAAATAGTTACGACGTCGGCGTCGATCGAATAGCGTAATTATTTCTATTTGCGAATTAGATTGCTAAACAAAAAAAGCTTTTCTTTGTCTAATGGATCAAGCTTCTCCCGTTAAGTATCGAGTCGTTGGTAGCCTGCTTATGCTGCTAGGTTCCATTCTTTATTCTTCCAAAGCCATTTTAGTTAAGTTAGCTTATCGTCATGATGTTGACTCGCTTTCTCTATTAGCTTTGCGGATGTTGTTTGCACTTCCATTTTACATCGTCATTTTACTTTGGGTCAACCGAAAATCAGATCAGTCGACATTAAGTTCTCAAGACTGGATAAAGATTATGGGGATTGGTTTGACAGGATATTATCTGGCCAGTATGTTTGACTTTGCTGGCTTACAATATATTTCTGCGGGATTGGAACGACTAATTTTGTTTATGTATCCCACCATCGTTGTGCTCATTTTGACCTTTGGGTATCGTAAAAAAGTTGAAGGAGCAACGGTGTTAGCACTTCTACTAACCTACAGCGGCATCATCCTCGCCTTTGTCACAGACACTTCAACGATTTCAAAAGCACATTTAAATACAGGAGCTGGTTTGGTTTTCATGGCAGCCTTATCCTTTGCACTTTATATTATCTGGAGTGCTGGTTTTGTACAACGTGTGGGCACACTACGGTTCACTGCGATAGGTATGCTAGCGGCAGCTACTGCTGTTTTGATTCATCACGGAGTAGCCTTGCAATGGAATTTGTGGTCTTATTCAAAAGATGTTTATTTACTTTCTTTACTCATGGCTGTCTTCGCAACCGTGATCCCCTCCTTTTTAGTCATGGAAGCAATACGGCGAATTGGACCTTCTCGTGGCGCTATCATTGGTTCTGTAGGTCCCATTTCAACAATAGTTCTAGCTTACTACTTTTTGGGTGAGTCCTTTGGTGGCTGGCAATTAGTGGGTACTGGACTAGTAATTATGGGTGTGTTATTAATCTCCTTAAAACGGCAAGAACAAAACGAATAAAGCTACTCACTATCCTCTGGTCCAAAACGATACCCTACTCCAATTCGCAATAATCGCTCTCTAAAAAGATCAAGATCAAAACCTCCTTGTTTTTTCTGACGTTCCGTTAAGGCAGGGTTGTCATAATATTGATAACTAGAATCAATCGAAGCACCTCCTAAAGTTAAGCTTAGATCAATATAAATATTTTTTGAAAGGGCATATTCTAAATGAGCTAAAGCTGCTATATTGATACCTACTGCATTATTAATTCGTTGAAACTCAAAACCAGGTTGCCGATTTACTGTTTCATGCAAATAAAATATTTTACCACCTCCCGAAATCCCGAAATCTATTTTTTTTGATAGTTTCCTTTTAAATCTTCGTCCAATCTCATAACGTACGTGGGCATTAAATTGATTAAATTTTAAAGAGTCTGTATTTTCTTTATCAAATGAAATCCTTATTTCCCATTCGTGTATCCTTCCTTCTTTATTTATCAATTGGTAAGCAACACTTATTCCTCGATAAGAAAAGGGGCTTGGTGTGTGATTAAAGTGCCATGGCTCCTTCTCAGAATTTAGAATTAAAAAATTACCATACACTTTTAAACTATTTTTTTGAGCTTTGGCTGAATTCCCAGTTATTGCCAACAGGAGAACACTTAGGATGATACATTTAGAAAGGTGTTTTATCATTTGTTCTTCATTTTAACCCCAAAATAGCAATAATAGTTAAGTACATTTTCGACTCTGTCCCTAGCCTTTGGAGTATAAGGCTCACATTACATTCAAGTTTCACATAATTAATCCCTATTTTTATTGCTTAAATAGATTTAATAAGAGATTTTTGCAACAACAAACGAATTCTGAAGTTGATTTAAATTAATACTTCATTCAAAATAATAAATAACAATAGCAAGATATGAGCATCATAGAAATGCGTGTTCCCACCATAGGGGAATCAATCACAGAAGTTACACTCTCACAATGGCTAAAAGGTGATGGCGAATATGTCAAAATCGATGAAGCAATCTGTGAATTTGAATCAGATAAGGCGACACTTGAGTTTCCAGCAGAGGCTGCAGGAAAACTTATATATGTGGCAAACGAAGACGATGATCTCGAAATAGGTGCTTTGGTAGCTAAAATCGATACTAGCGTAGCCGCTCCTGCTGGAGGAGGCGATGATAGCCCAGCTCCTGCAAAAGAAGCTGCCCCAGAACCAGTAGCTGCTACCGAATCAAAAACAACTTACGCAAGTGGACACCCATCACCGGCTGCTGCCAAAATGATGCGTGAAAACGATATTAGTGCTGCTAATGTTAGCGGTTCTGGCAAAGATGGTCGAATCACTAAAGAAGACGTTAGTCAAGCCATTAGCAATAAAGCGGCAGCTCCTGCCAGCAATGGCAAAGCGAAAGAAGCTGCTGCTCCGGTAAGCGTTTCTGTACCAACTGCATTTAGTCGTAGCACTAGCAGTAGTAAGATGAGTCGTATGCGTCGAACCATTGCCAAGCGATTGGTTTCTGCTAAAAACAACACAGCCATGTTGACCACTTTCAATGAAGTGGATCTAACGGAAGTGATGGCAGTTCGTAAAAAATACCAAGAAGAATTTGTTAAAAAATATGGCGTTAAGCTAGGTTTCATGTCGCTTTTCGCGAAAGCCTGTGCCCACGTACTGATGGAAATGCCTGATGTAAATGCTAAATTAGATGGTGATCACCTGATACATCACGACTATGTTGACATCTCCGTTGCGATCTCTACGCCAACCGGCTTGGTGGTTCCACCAGTGAAAAATGTAGAATCTATGGGCTATCACGAAATTGAGTTAGCCATAAAAGCATTAGCGGTAAAAGCAAGAGAAGGAAGCCTCACCTTGGATGAAATGTCAGGAGGAACCTTTACGATCACGAATGGTGGTGTTTTTGGATCGATGATGAGTACGCCAATTATCAATGAGCCTCAATCAGCGATTCTTGGTATGCATACTATTCAGCAGCGCCCAATGGCAATTAATGGTGAAGTTAAAATTCGCCCAATGATGTACTTAGCACTTTCGTATGATCACCGAGTAATTGATGGTAGTACATCAGTTACTTTCCTAGTAAAAGTCAAGCAATTGCTGGAAGATCCGGTTAAATTGTTGTTTAATATTTAAAGAAAAAAGACGGAAGATAGAAGTCCGAAGACGGAAGCTCTCTTAATACGCGAGCTCAACGATTGAGGGAAACTTCGGTCTTCCGTCTTCGGACTTCTGTCTTTTGCAAACTCTAGCACAATATTTGTCTTATAATCGTAAATTCTCAAAAACAGATAATATAATGACCCTCAAAGAGTTTTTCGAGTTATTAGCAGAGAATCCAGCATACTTAATCGCTTATTTTGCGCTAATCCCGCTTACTGCATTTATTGCAGGCTTTATGGGAAAAGGTGAAGGGCACCTAAGTCCGTGGAAATATCTTTACTCTACATTGATCTATCTGGTCTGTGTTCCTGGTATTTTAGCTGTTACCTTGAACGTGTATTTATTCCTATTTGAGAAGCAAAGTGTATTTACATCCGACGTCTATACACAGATAATACCGATCGTTTCTATGGCAGCGACCTTACTTTTAATACGAAATAACGTAGCACTGGATTCGATTCCTGGATTTGGCAAATTATCTGGTTTAGTGATGATGATTTTTGCTACCCTCGCTTTAATGTGGGGATTGGACAGAACCAACATCCATATTATTGCGTTTACTAGAATGCCATTTTACTACGTGCTTCTTGTTTTTCTCGTGATTCTATTTGGTCTTCGTTTTGGATGGTCAAGACTTTTTGCAGGACAAAAGCAAGCAAGGTAATCTACTCACTTTTGTGAATTAATTACCTTCCTCAATTTATAAAAACATACTACAGCGCCTTTACAAAGTGCTGTTCTACCAAGAAAACAACACTACCAAACCTTCTATTCCTAAATTAAACATTGGAGTTTTAACCGGCTCCATTTGAACCGCCTAACCGTGGTTGGTTCGAACATTAATTTTATAACTCCGGATAAATCTTTCGATTTAACTGGAACGGAAAACCTATTAAGCTGAGAAACAGCTTATGATATGAAGAAGATTCGGGAGTTCATTCTTTTCCTTATTCTTGTTGCTTTTGCATTTAGCTATGCACTGGCACAGTCTCCTTCTATCCACATCCAACCTATTCCTAATACCATCCACATTGACGGAAAGCTAGACGAAACTTTTTGGGCTAATGCTACTCCTGCTAGTGATTTTTGGATGAACTATCCTTTTGATACTTTACCGGCTTCTACCAAAACGGAAGTAAAAGTTTTCTACGACGAACAAAATTTATACATCGGAGCCATTTGTCACAACAGCAGAGATGTCAAAAAATATGTGATTCAATCACTCAAACGCGATTTTTCGTTTAATGACAATGAAGCTTTTTCTATTTTCATAAACGCCTTTACAGATGTCAACACTGGTTTTAGTTTCGGCGTAAATCCATATGGATCACAACGAGATGGCATCGTTTCTAACGGAGGTCTTAAAGGAATTACGGAAAGCTGGGATGGCATGTGGGAGGCTGAAGTTTTTAGGAGTTCAAAGTACTGGTCGGTAGAAATGGCTATTCCCATTAAGACACTCCGTTTTAAAGAAGATATAAAAAATTGGCGTATTAACTTTGCGAGAAATGACCAGACTAACAATGAAATCTCGACTTGGATTCCTGTCGAAAGAGGATTCAAGATTTCTAGTTTAATGAACACCGGTCGGCTCATCTGGGATGAAACTCCAAGAGCTGGAACCAATGTAGTTTTGATTCCTTATGCTGCTGGAATTTCGTCTAGAGATTATGAAAACAACGAAAATAACATTAAACCTTCGGTTGGCTTAGATGCAAAAGTAGCACTAAACAGTTCGCTCTATCTTGACGTTACAGCGAATCCGAATTTCTCACAAGTTGAAGTAGACCAGCAGGTGATTAACCTTGATCGTTTTGAACTTTTCTTTCCAGAAAAACGAATTTTCTTTTTAGAGAACAGTGATATGTTTTCTAGTTTAGGCAACAGCCGTATACAACCCTTTTTCTCTCGTAGAATTGGAGGCGCAGACAACATTCCGATTCCGATTCATTTTGGAGCAAGAGTTAGTGGAAAATTAAATAAAGATTGGCGTCTAGGAATGATGACCGTACAGACTGATTTAGCAGATGATACCTTAAAAGGAAGTAACAACTATTCAGTCGTCACCCTACAACGTTCATTGCTTGCAGGCTCAACGCTCACTGGTTTTCTAGCCAATAGGCAGCAATTAAATGCCTTAAACTCTAACAATGATTTCAATTTTGTGAGTGGTTTAGAATTTGATTATCGATCAAAAGATACGAAGTGGACCGGAGAAGCTTTTGTCCACTTTGCTCAGACGAATGAACGACTAAGAGATGCGATGACTTATAGCTTAAAAGGGCGCTATAGAACAACTAAGGCCAGCATTCGTCTGGCTATTGATGCGGTTGGAGAAAACTACATCACCGATATGGGATATGTTCCTCATCTTTATCATGAGAATGAAACAACCGACAGTACATTCCGAATTGGTTATATCGAATGGCGCACCACGGCTTACTATCGTTTTTATTTAAAAAATAACAATGTAATTGATTACGTTGGACCTGAGTTTAGCTTCAATATTTTCACAAACAATAAATTCGATTATCAGGAACACAATGGAAAATTTAAGTTCAAGGCGCAGTTTATGAATTCATCTAACTTTTCGGTTTCTTATATCAACAATTCGCCAGTTTTATATTTTCCTTTTACGCTCTCTGGCTTAGATGTCCCTTTCCCTATTGGAAATTACAAAGAGCAATCCATTGCGTTTAATTATGATAGTGGAAAACGAAAAGATATTTTTGGAACTGCGCAAGTCCGATTCGGCAATCGATTTATGGGTAAAGGGTTTAACTTTGAAGGTCAACTTAATTACAGAATGGGGCCACGACTCGTTTTAGGATCTACCTTTTCGCAGCAATACCTATATAGTTTTCCAGAAAATTATGGGAATGCAAAGTTTACGCTGGTTGGTTCAAAGTTTGAAATTTCTTTTAATAGAAACCTCTTCCTAACCACCTATCTGCAATACAACACACAAGCCAATAACATCAATGTCAATTCGCGATTCCAATGGCGATTCCGTCCTATGTCCGATTTATACTTAGTTTACACTGAAAACTATTTCCAAGATCTTGGTGGTATTAAGAATCGAGCTTTGGTATTGAAGATGAATTATTGGTGGGGATTTTAATCTACTCATTCTTTTCCATTCTTTTTCAAATCATTTTTCACATTCCTTTTTGTTACTATCCTATCCCTTCTTAGTTAAAACTCAATCAATAAATCGTAGTATTTAACCAAATTCTTATATTTAGGTAATTAAGTACTTATTATTTCTTCACCTAAATAGAGATTAGTAGCACCATGAAAACAACAAAACATATAACAAACCTTTTATTCCTGTTCTATCTCTTTATATTTGCGCTAATGACATCTAATAACGAACTAACAGCACAGGATAACCTCTCCTACCAAACACCTCCCAAAGCAATTGCAGACTTAATTGACGCGCCTCCAACTCCTGGCGTTAGCCTAAGCCCTTCCAACGAAATCATGCTCTTACTAGAGCGTCCAAACCTACCTTCTATAGAAGAGGTGGCTCAAGAAGAATTGCGATTGGCAGGAATTCGGATTAATCCAAAAACAAATGGGTCAAGTCGTTCCGGTCATTACACCGGCATCAAAATAAAATCTTTACAAACTGGAAAAGAAAAAGCAATTACAGGATTTCCTGCTGATGCAAAAATCGAAAATCTAAGTTGGGCAGCGGATGGTTCCAAAATGGTTTGTACTGTTACCAAGTCCAATGGTTTGGAATTATGGATGGCCGACATGTCAACAGCTACTGCTAAAAAATTGACCGACGCTATAATTAATGACGCGATGTCTGGAAGGCCCTACACTTGGTTTTCTGACAACAATACGTTACTCTACAAAAAAGTTTTAGCTGATCGTGGCAAAGCACCCGAGCAAGATCAAATGCCAAAAGGTCCGGTTATCCAAATTAATGATGGCGAGAAAGCTCCAGTACGAACCTACCAAGATTTATTAAAGACACCTTACGATATCGACCTTTTCAAATATTACACTTCATCTCAATTGATGATCGTAGATTTGACAACCGGTAAACATCAGGCCTTTGGTGAAGCAGGAATCAAAGCGTCCATGAGTACTTCTCCTGATGGTGAATACGTTATGGTGCAAACCATCAAACAACCATTCTCATATCTTGTACCCTATAGTCGTTTTCCTTTTACGATTGATATTTTTGACAAAAAAGGAAATAAGATAACGCAGATTGCTGACATCCCAATGGCAGAAAATATTCCAAAAGGATTTGGGGCAGTACGGGAAGGAAAGCGATCTTTTTCTTGGCGAAATGATAAACCTGCAACAATGGTTTGGGTAGAAGCTCAGGATGGTGGCGATCCTAAAAAAGAAGTAGCTATTCGAGATCAAATATATATGCTCGATGCTCCCTTTACTGGAAAAGCAGAAAAAGGAATTTCATTTAAACTACGCTATGGTGGCGTTGACTGGGGAACGGGCGATTTCGCTTTAGCTTATGAATGGTGGTGGCAAAGTCGGCAATTGATTACCAGTTCTTGGCAACCAAATAACATAGCCGCTGGTAAAGAAGTACTCTTCGATCGCTCGTGGGAAGACCGCTACAATGCTCCTGGTGATTTTGAAACACATCGCAATCAGTATGGTCGCTCTGTTTTATTAACCGCTAATGAGGGCAAGACTTTATTCCTCACCGACCAAGGTGCATCTCCTGAAGGAAACCGTCCTTTTGTTGACGAGTTTGATATTACTACAAAAAAGACAAAACGTTTGTGGCGTTCTGAGGCACCTTACTATGAGTATCCGATTTCTATTATCGATGAAGAAAACGGACAGGTATTGACTCGTCGTGAATCCAATAAAGAACGTCCTAACTTTTACATGCGCAATCTCAAAGATGGGAAATCAAAACAGATTACTCATTTTGAGAATCCTTACAAGTCTTTGGAGGGTGTACAAAAAGAAATGGTAAAGTACACCCGCGCTGATGGTGTCGAATTGACGGGCACCCTATATACTCCTGCCGGTTACGACAAAGAAAAAGATGGCCCTTTACCTGTTTTCATGTGGGCATATCCTCGTGAGTTTAAAAGTGCGAAAGCGGCAGGTCAAGTTTCGGATTCGCCCTATGAGTTTATTAGAATTGGTTGGGGTTCACCCTTGTTTTGGGTAACTCAAGGTTATGCCATTTTTGATGATTTTAGTATGCCAATTATTGGTGAAGGAGAGGAAGAACCTAATGAGACTTTTGTCAAACAATTAACTGAAGGAGCAGAGGCTGCCATTAATAAAATTGTAGACATGGGTGTTGCTGATCGAAATAGAATTGCAGTTGGTGGACATTCCTATGGTGCCTTTATGACAGCGAATTTATTAGCACATACTGATTTATTCGCAGCAGGAATTGCGCGTAGCGGTGCTTACAATAGAACGCTAACCCCTTTTGGATTCCAATCAGAGGAACGAACCTTATGGGAAACACCAGAAACTTACGCGAAGATGTCTCCATTCATGCATTCTGATAAAGTTAAAACGCCATTACTTTTAATGCATGGTGATGCTGATAATAATTCAGGAACTTATCCGATGCAAAGTGAGCGTTTTTTCAATGCACTAAAAGGGCACGGTGCAACGGTTCGCTTGGTCATGTTGCCACATGAGAGTCATGGCTACCGGGCTCGTGAGTCTGTGATGCACATGCTTTGGGAGATGTCGGAGTGGATGGATAGGTATGTGAAGAATAAGGTTGTGGAGCCTTAGGGAGGTTGAAAAAGAAAGTCCGAAGACGGAAGACGGAAGTCCGAAGTTTCCCGCTAACGTAGAGAGCCCACTAACGTAATTTACGCTAGTGGGCTCTACATATTTAGGGAAACTTCCGTCTTCGGACTTCGGACTCCCGTCTTCCCCCTACCTCCAATCCGGCATCTCCGCATTCTCAAAAAGAAGTATTCTACCACTGCCATCCAAATTCATCATCCAGATATTTTTTTGAGAAATACCATCGTTATTGGTATTGACAAAAATTACTTTTGAGCCATCCGGTGAATACCTTGGATCCAAATCATTGGTCCCATCAGGTTTGTCATCAGACAGATCTGAAGTAACTTGGTTATTTATATTTTTGATAAAAACAGAAGCGTCTAATTGTCTACCATCGGTAGCCTGATATCCTGACACATCGTGGGTGAACAAAAAAGACGTTCCACTAATTGCAAACACAGGACCTCCAGTACCTCCAGGAATATTTGTGTAAACTTGCCCTAAATAATTGCCACTTACGGAGAAGGTAAAAATAAATGAGTCATAAGGATCAGAGCCAGCTGTACGCGCAATAATCAAATCATCTTGATCCGTCCAATCACATTCTGTAAAGAAAAAACCAGGAGGAGCTTCCGCAAATAAATTAAAACCAGAACCATCTAGATTGATTCGATAAAGATTTGCATTGTTCATGTAGAGCAACTGCGTTCCGTCAGGTGACCAGGCAAAATCGAGTTCGAGGTTGTTGGTCCCTGATATTGGGACAGTGGTTACTTGCTGAATATTAGAACCATCTCTATCCATGACGTAAATTTGTGGTTCAATTCCTGCGTCAGATATAAATGCAATTTTAGTGCGTTGCCGATTCATAATTGGTCTCCAATTATTGTTCACATTATCGGTCAATTGAATCGCATTGCCATCTTCATCAGAAGAAAATATTTCATACTTACCACTCACCTCACGCGCAAATAAAAAGCGATGATCTGGAAACGGAATTGTTGTAAAACTCCACACCTCACTAAAGACCGGATCATTAGAACCATCACGTACAGTCACTTGCCAAAAGTAAGTTGTATTATAATCTAAGACCACCTCAAGTGTCGAATCAGCTACAGCAGAAGCTAGTGTCATACTCTCTGTTTGATCTGAATTAAATAAGGTAACGTCAAATAAAAGTTCATCGCCGTCTATATCAAAAGACGACCAAGACAAGGTTAAGTCTATTGGTTGGTCAACACTTCCATTGGTTGGTGATGGATTAGACGGTGGAACTGGAGCCTGAGAATCCATGCTATCCGGAAGCATTTTTATAATCACATTTGCGATTTGATTTTCATAAACGGTTACCGACTCTATCGAGGTAATAAAACCATCTTTTTCTGCTCTTATCGTGTAAGCGTTCGCTGCTATGTTTTCTAAAGCAAAGCGACCTGCCTCATCTGTAAAAATGGAACTGGTTGGAGGATTTGTAGAAATCTTCACATTCTCTAGTGGTGTGTTTTCATTGTTTAGTAGAACCTCACCAAACAGAGAACCGAATACTTCTGGCTCAAATGTTTTTTCCTGGCAAGACGTTATCACGAGCAGCCCCAACAAAAATACGATATATCTAAATTGCTTTTTCATCTCTATGTCTTTTAAAATCCGTCTTTCTTTTTGTAAGAAAATTTACGATCACCAGCTAAAGTTTTTCCAAAATAATAATTCACTTTTAGGTTCACTTTCCAAAACCAGTCGTTATACTTTCCTTGTTCTATATTATCAAACTGGTCACTAAACAAATAATTATAATCTCCTGACAGAGATAAACCAACTCGATCTTTTAACAAGTATTCAATTCCTATTCCACCATGAACTTTCGGAAATGCTTTATTCGAATAGTCGAATCGACTACTTTCGTTTGCTGTTATTATTCCACCACCTCCGAATATACTCGTTGACAATTTGTCGTATGGCAAAAACCGATACAGCAGATTTCCTTCTAGGTAACTAACCTTTGACTGATAAAATCGCTGGGTATAGAGTTGACTCAAACCATAGTTGACTCCGACTGCAAATTGAGGTTTGGAAGAATATAATAGTCCAAAATCTACTCCTGTCCGAAATGCTGGATCTGGATAATCTCCTTTATACAAAAGACTAGAAGTACCGAAATTAAATGCAAACTTTTTACGTCGATTATCCATGCTTTTTCCAAAAATATCTGTTTTAGGAATGAGCGCTTTCTCTTTTTTATAATCAAGTATTGACTGGTCAGCTAACATACGAGGTTCTTCGAGTTCCCATAATTTATCGAAGACACCTTCTACGATTAGACTTTGTACTGCTTTTTCGATCGCTTCAGTCACTGCCATTTCGGAGGGTTCGTTGTAGGTAAATCCAGTTTCGGCCTCCAGTAATTTTTGAAATTTCACAAACCTAAACAAGCCTACGTCTACTGCTTGTGATAGAATCGTTTTAGAACTATAAACTGTTTTTAAAACTTTACCATTACTAGTAGAAATAGCACGTAAATAAACGGTAACCCGATCTTGACGGTATTGACCGCCACCTCCGGCACCGAAATAACGCAATCCTACACCACCTGTAATTACATTGGCATCGTAAGAAATAATTCCTCCTTCAATGATTACTCCAGCATATAAAAGTGGTGGCAATAACTGTTCTTGACCATTACCAGTATTGTATTGAGCTCGACTCGATCGAATGATCTTCCTTTCGTTTAACAGGTTTCCTACATTTTCTCTTTCGATAGGAACAAACCATTTCGAATCTTCTAGTGCTTTTATCAAAATAGTTGTTGCCCCCTGCGTCACAGCAGTAGACCAACTCGTTCCAGTTTCACTAGGTTTGTATTGTCCCGTTTGGTCACGGAACTTATAAACTGCAACTACTATTTTTTCTTTAGGTAGTGGCAAGTTTTTGAGTTCAGCTGTTTCCTGAGTTTCTTCTCCTAATCGAGCCCTTGAAGTTTCAAAGGATTGACGGAGCAGTGTACCACAGCTACTCAGCAAGAACATTAAAAATAATAACGGGATATATTTTTTCACAACAGCAAAGTTTGGGACTTTTTCACAATACCTTTCTATAGGATAAAAAAGTACTGTGATAAAAATTAACTAATTTTCATACGTTTATAACAATCCAAAATAAACCATCAAGCATAGCGGGTGCTATGGCTAATGGTTTATAATTGATTAGGTTTATTAATAGTAAACCTTCGTTAAATTAGGTGATTCATCGCAAACGAATTGAGCAAGAATGATGAGAAGTGATTATAAATCACTTCATCAAACATTGCTTATTCTATAACTTCTATGGGGGGAAGTATTTTAGATAAAATTTAGGTGTTGTGTGTCAATAAAAAACTGTTGGTTTCTTACATTAGTTTTTCAAGGCAAAAGGGAGGGCTTTAAAATCAGAATTAAAGACCAAGGTGGGGTAATTGTGTTAAAAGCAAAATAAAGGTACAATTAAAAATGGGGATTCCGAGTGATGTCCCTTATTTTTTAAATTGAAGTTGGTCCTAGTTTATATTCCATCTCTTAGAAGTAAGGAATAATAATTTGAGTCTGTTCACCTGTACCAGCATCAATAATTGAAATGGACAGTCCATCAAAGGTAGATGCGATATCTATTTGGAAATCACCGACGGTATAAACACCATCTGTCAATCCTTCTTCTCCAAATTGAGAGGTTACTAATTCTCTTGACAATTGATTTAACAACTGGCGATTCAGACTTTCTGTAAAGAAATCTAAGCTACCTCCACTACTGCCTAAATCTTCTGCCTCCGTATTATCTTGCACTTGAGCCGAGTTTAGTAGCCAGTTATAATTAAAGGTGTCTCCTCCAAAAGCAGGGTTGACAGGTTTGTAAACAAAGTCCTGTGCAGACAGATTATTTAGGCAACAAAGTGTAATAATTACGAAGCAACTAAGCGTTGTCAATATCTTTTTCATAATGTCATTTTTTTCTTTTCACAAGAATAAAGTTCTTTAAAAAATCCCTGATCCTTTTGTATCAGATTCGTCCAAATCTTTTTTCAAGGATTCGTTTTCACTAAGGTGTTTTCGAACAATTCTAATTGCATGCTTTGCCATATCTTCTACTATATCTAGTCGAGGTTGCAAGACTCTAGTAAAGAGTGCTCTGTCATTCACTTCTACCGTTACTCGAGCTACTCTTCCCCTTGAGGGAAGTTCTTTTATTTTGATGACAAAGTCTTTTGCGTCATTAGGTGCAATCCATTTACTATAAAAGAAGTCGTAAAAATCTCTCGCAACTTTAGAGCGCGTTTCATCAATGATTAAACCATCGATTTCTAAATTATCACTAAAGCTTCGTGGTTCTTTTTTTTGTGTTGGTGTTGTGTTAGGAGTTGGAGTTACTTTGGTTGTTGACTTAGGTTTCGATATTTTCTTAGTACCCAGTTCAAAAGAGTCCTGAGCAATCAAATTATTATTAAAATAAATTTGAAGCTTAGCTTTAAAGTAATCTTCTGTGGTGATATTGATTTGTGTGCTGGATAGGACTAGTTCCTTATTTGGAACTGCGGTAAACTTACCACTTTGTGTGTTAGAGGAGGTGTTGTTTCCTGATTTTTCTGTAATCAGTTTGAAAGAAAAGATTCTTTCATTTTGAAGCTTACTAAGAAACTTAGCTTCTATTTTCTTTTGATCATTTTCAGTTTGTACATCGATCCATGTTTTGTAAAACACGTCTTGAGCAGATAATGCGACAAGGTTGAAAAAAAATAAAAAGACAAAAATTCGTGTACGCATGGGTTATTAGGTTTTAAACCTTTTAATACCCAGATTGTCGTATTTCTACTTTTAGGTTATCTCCTTTTTGGATAATCTGAAAACTCTGAGTATTGATTCCTTCTAATATGTGAATGATTTCATTTCCGTTTCCTTCTTGAATCAATTCTACATTTACATTATTGCTATTTACTAGTTCCTGGATGATTCTATTTTCATCTCCAATCTGGAAAACGACAATCTCATTGTTTGCACCTTCATTCGTTAGTTGATAATAGTTATCATTTCCAACTTGAAGAACAATCGCTTGATTACCAGATCCTTCTTGACGTAAAACTGCGAAATTATAATCACCAGTTTGTAATACTCTGGCCAAATTCATAGCCCCATCTGTTTGATCCTGAGATAGCTCTACTTCATTATAATCACCTACCTGTTCTATATACGCAGCATTACCTTCGCCTTGGAGCTGATCCTCCAATAACTCAGTCGGCTGCAACAAAATGTCGTCTTCAGACAGTTGCTGCAGTTGTGATTGCGCGTTAACATCAATGCTTACAAAGAAGCAAAATGCTAAAACTAAAATATAGGTAGTTGTATAACGCATAAGTTAACCTATTCTCTAATCAAATGAAAGTTTTAGAGCAAAGAAAACAATAAAATAATAGGCATGAAGAAGACACCTTTGGGGGATGTCTCCTTCAAGCACTACATGATTAAATTTTATATCAACCAGTTCTGATTAGTTATCAGACTGAGTTACAGTTGCTGTATTAGTTCCACCAGCTTGGTTAATGATACTATTGTTAGTACCACCTTGCTGAGAGTTGATTGCTTCGTTGTCATTACCTGTTTGGAAAATTGCACTTGCATTCAAGTCACCTTCCTGTACAAGAGTAGCTGAGTTATCGTCACCAAATTGGTCAAGCAATACTTCATTTTCTCCACCAGCAAAGTTGTTGTTTCCGTTTTGAGAAACAGCCATGTTGTTACCATTTCCTTCTTGACGAGCAGCAACATTATTAGAAAGACCAGACTGAATAACAGTTGTATTGTTGTTATCACCTAATTGGTCAACAGCGATATTACTGTTTTCACCATTTTGATCTTGAGTAGAAATGTTACCATTACCAACAGTTTGAGAGAAAATAGAGTTGTTACCAAGTCCGTTTTGAGTTTGAACTGTTTTGTTGTTATCTCCTTCTTGGATTGAAGTAGTAGTACTACTTGCAGTATTTAATTCTTGGCGAGTAACGTTGTTGTTACCAGCTTGAGAACTGTTAACAGTGTTATTAGCTTCAGTAATTAAAGTAACACTATTATTAAGATCACCAACTTGAGCAACCTTTACCAAGTTGTTACCACCAGTTGCTTGCATTTCATTTAAGTTACCAGCTCCTTCTTGAGCAACCTCTACTTCGTTTAGGTCATTGTTTTGAACAACTAAAGAAGAGTTTGTAGCTCCAATTTGAGTTACACCTGCTTTGTTTTCATTTCCTGTTTGTTCTACATTAGAGATATTACCTTGAGCAAAAACGAAGCTTGCTGCGAATACCATAGCGAAAAGTACGAGAGTTTTTTTCATGATTTTAATTTCTTAGTTAAATGGTTAAAAATTGTTTTTATTAATTGATTACTCCCCTAAAAGATAATTTCATTTAGGAAAATTTGTTCTCATTTAGAAAATTTGAAACAGTCTTAGAGGTAACGGAAATTTGAATTGTTTTTAACCAAAGATTGGACACGGGGGGCGTGTTTTTGGCTTAAAAATGAAAAAACAATGTTTGGTTTATTTAAATCAATCGGTTGGTTGGAATACGGTGTAAAGGTAGAACATCACAGGCTAGTATTATATACCAACTATTAATGATTTTGGCCTAAGTGTTTTTACCTAGTTTGGTTTGTGGCAAAATTTCAAAGAGGATTATTTGTCATTCTTTGTGCAAAGTTGAAATAATATTTGACTAGTCCAACTGTGTTTTTCACTTTCAATTTTTGGATTAGATTTCGGCGATGTGTCTCGACAGTGCGTGGACTGATAAAAAGTTCGTCTGCGATTTCTTTGTTCGTGTACTCGTTTGAGATAAATTCTAAAATTTCTAACTCTCGAACAGTAAGTGGGGTCGTATGAATTCCATTCCCATTATTTTTCTTTCCATTAGAGTTTTCCAATTCACCTAGTAAGGTGACAGATACTTCTTTTGAAAAATAACTCCCGCCTTGAGCCAATGCTTTTATTGCAGTAATTAATTCACTTGGCGCTGCATCTTTCACTATATATCCTCTTGCGCCTGCTCTGACCATATTTACTACTTCTGTGCGATCCTGATTCCACGAAAGTGCAAGTACTCCCACCCCGGGATTAGCGTTTACCATTTGAAGGCATGCCCCTACTCCATCTAGAATCGGCATTTTTACATCCATGACTATGACATCTGGTTGTTGATTTTGCACTAATTCAATCGCCTCTTCTCCATTACCTGCCACAGCTATTATATCAAAACCATTGACTCCCTTAAGCAAGGCAGCTAAGCCTGACCTAAATATCTCATGGTCATCTACAATCATTAGTTTGATAGCACTCATCTTCTTTCCAGTTTTTTTGGTCATTAGCAATAAACAGATGCTAGGTATGAAGTATACTTCATCCTAAAAATAGAAAGTTGATTGTGTGAAAGTCGCCTTTAAGTAAGGCTTAAAGAATTTTGGAACTACAAAAAAACCTTAATAGGGAGGGTAGTTTTATGGTTTTTATGTATGTGTGTAAAGTAAAGATATTCAAATAGTATTGAAAAACGAAATTTCGGGGCCTTTGGTTTAAGCAAAAAAGTGAATTGGGATCAATTAAACAATTGACTTTTTTCTAATATTATCTTTGTGTCAAATAAGTAGGTGGCCAAATAAAAAACTGTTAGTTATTTCTTGTTCATTATCTATTTTTTCAAATAGCAATCAACAAAAGATAACTAACAGTTTATAGGTTATTTATAAAGTAGAAATTTCACTTATCTAAGTGAACGTCTACCCGTTTACTTCAGAATTTTTTTCTGCCAATTTCAAATTGAGTTCATCCAACTGAGTTTGATCCACTACACTAGGCGCATCGATCATTACATCACGTCCCATGTTGTTTTTAGGGAATGCGATGAAGTCACGGATGGAACTTTGACCTGACATCACAGCGCATAGACGATCAAAACCAAAAGCGATTCCTCCGTGAGGTGGTGCTCCATATTCAAAAGCTCCCATCAAGAAACCAAATTGTGCTTCCGCTTCTTCTTTGGTAAATCCTAGAAGGTC
>CALGLS010000216.1 GCA_937959375.1 uncultured Saprospiraceae bacterium | reverse complement strand
CATGACTAGATAGCATTAATTTAGAGTATGTTTCATTGAGTCAAATCGGTTTTCAAAATTTCTTTCCATAAAAGGTAGGCTTGACCATTCAAGTGCAAACCATCTTGAGTTAAATCTGCCTTTAATTGCCCCTTGTCGTCTGTAAAACGGCTGTGCAAATCTATATAATCATAGCCAAATTCCAAGGCTAATTGCTGAATCTCCTTGTTTAGCTGAATAATCGAACGATTACTTACTCCTACGAATTTCACTGACTTATTAACTGGCAATACACTTTGTACCCGAACAGGCATTTGTGGTAGTTTATCTTTGAATTCCTTCAAAATAGCTCGATAATGTGGTACGATCCAATCTACTTCGTGAAAAAACAAATCATTGACACCGATCATCAAATATACTTTAGAAGGTTCTGCAGCAATGATTCGATCCATCCTTGCAAGCACTCCTTCTACCCCATCTCCTGATACTCCACGATTCTTAATATTTGGCAAACCAAACAATTCAGCCCATTCGCATTGCTCAGTAATACTATTTCCTAAAAAAATGATATCCCCCTTTTGCAGTTCCAGTTTCATAAACAAATCTTTGCGATGCTCGTAATGTGCTGAAAGTCCTCGATGCTTGATTTTATGCCAAACAGTGTGTACGCCTCCGAATCGATTTACGATTGCGAAGAGCCCTATCAAGAATACAACATTAAGTAAAATGGAAAGGGGCAGCACTTTGGATTTCATGGTTAGTTTAGTAACTATTTAGAATCAAAATCAAAGTTGCAATTAAAGTTAAAGTTTTTCCCACTATCGTAAAACGAAAAACATTATCTCTGTATTAATTGTCAACCTACTCGCCTTCTACACACGAAGATATTTTGATTTAAACTTTAATTTAGATTTTACCCGTTCTTCCCTTCATTCTTCAATACCTCATCAATCGATACAGTACGAGTGTGCTCTGAGGCTTTAAAATTCTTATTGGGATTTCCCATTTTGAATAGAGCAGTAATTTGTTTTCCAACAAACATTGGCATACTCCATAGGGCTGACCAGATTTGCTTTGGTGCTTTTGAAAGATATAGCGTAAATAAAATATTTCCTGCAAAGATAGCAATTGCGGCTATTAAACAAAGTGCAGTTATTGGTGAAAGGAAAAACCCAATAACCGTCAAGAACATAGCACCTAACAAGGTGATAAACATAGGTGGTGACATCGTTACTAAACCAAAAAAGAAACGGTTGAAATTAAAGGTAAACAACCCTTTCAACAAATGCCCCGATGAATTAGGCAAGTTTTGAAAATAAGAAAACAACCAACGTGTACGTTGTGTTTCAACTTGATCTCCTGAAACTACTTTCTCATCGTAAACGATGGCATTCCAAGCGTAAGATATTTTTTCATTATTTTGTAAAAGGAAATTCTGAAGGATTTTATCTTCCTGCAACATCTTCTTCCACAACTCTTTTCCCTGTTCGATTTCAGGACTATTTAAGTAAGCACGATATAGTTCCGTTTCAACGGCCATTCCCGAACCGGAAATTACTGCTGAAGAACCAATCATGTAAGGGGCATAGCGATCAATGTAATTTTTATAAAATTCACCTGTTGCATCTGCACAAGCATAAACCGTATCTAAGTTTTTAGCTGTGCGCTGTCCTTGTACAGATCGGTGACCATTGTTGACATACTTGTTGATTTCTTTTAGAAACTCAGGATGTGCTAAGTTATCTGCATCAAAAATAATCGTGTATTCGTGCGGACGAACATAAGCATCCATCGCATGAATAATTGACTTCGCTTTCAATCGCAATGGTGGATTAGGATTCAACAAAGTAAATTGTTTATCCTCCAAATCCCAACCTGTAACATCGCATTCGTCAGCGACTAGGTAAACATGAAAGTTGTTATACGGTTGCTTTAATAAGGAATGGACTAAAGGCTTTGCGATATCCGCATTTTTGTAAGCGGTGATGATGCATCCGTAATCAAAAGCTTTGTAGGAGTCTCCAATTGCCTTTTCGTCTTTGATACTTTTCTCGCTAGAGAATAAAGAACCAAAAACCGTCAGGAATGGCAATACAAGAAAGAAGGCCAAAAAGGCACTTACAATGATGTATATGGTAACAAGAATTGTCATAAATCGGTGATTGTTAATTATTAAGACGGAAGTCTGAAGACCGAAGTCCGAAGTTTCCCTCTATCATAAATTTTGGTAGTATTTTATCTGCGATTGTATAAAACTTCGGTCTTCGGACTTCCGTCTTCAAACTTTTAAAATTTCACTTTACATTCGATGTAGCATACGTCGATTTCTTCAAAAGGGTGCGATTCTGAGTGCGATCCTTACGGAAAACGTTCCAGGAAACGGCCTTCAAAAATGCCTTTAAATGATCGAATTGGCCTTTGACCAAAAACATCAAAACATTTTTAGGTATGGTAAAGAAAATCAAAAACAGTGCAAAGATAAATACCTCTACCTTAGTTTTATTTCTACGCATGAAAAAGATGCGATTTCTATTCAGATAAAAGGTCTTTAAAGTACTCATCTTACCTACAGAGATGGATTCTTTGTGGTAAATGCGGGCTTTAGGCTCAACATATACTTTGTAACCAGCTCTTCGAATTTGTTCACACCAGTCCAGTTCTTCATAGTATAAGAAGAATTCTTCAGGCATCCACCCTACTTTATCCAAAACCGTGCGAGGCATCATCATGGCTGCACCGTGTGCGTATGGCGTTTGATAAGCAGGCTTATTAAATTGGCCTTTATCTAACTCCATTTCACCTATGGTACTGTTTCTTGCGGTATATGGATTCACAGGTGTAGTACCGGCATATTGAATCAAATCTACCTTGTGCTCATGACTATCTGGATGATAACAAATCAATGGCGAGACCATTCCCAAGTCTGGAACCTGGTCAAACAATGCCAAAAGGCGTTCGATGGCTCCGTCGATGAGTTCGGTATCATTATTTATAAAATAAAGAAAATCGCCACTGCTTTGTGCAATGCCGAGATTGTTTCCTCCAGAGAATCCAAGATTCACATCGGAGCGAATAAACGTTACTTCAGGATAATGTTGTTGTAAGTGAGATTCAGGATTTTCTTTTGAAGCATTGTCAACAACAATGACTTCCAAATCCTTGAAAGAGATATTGCGAAGGGAATCAAGCATCTCACACGTTACGGCCAATTGATTGTAATTGACCGTAACGATAGAGACTTTGGGACAGTTTTCAGGCATTTGTATAAACAGTGTAAAAGCTTGGTACTCAGTGCTTGAATCGAAAAAGAGTAAAAATTATTCTCCTTTTTGAATCATTGCAGGTAAGGTACGGCTCATGATTTTAAGATCCATCCAAAAGGATAGTTTCTTAGCATATTCAATATCTAAGCCAATGCGCTCATCTTCAGAAAGATTTTCTTTTCCACCTGGAGCAACTTGCCATAGACCAGTGATACCAGCAGGAGCCAAAAAGCGACCAGCCCAAGCATCTTTAGTAACAAGCTCAGCTTCATAAAGCGGAAGTGGTCTGTTACCAACGATTGACATTTCACCTCTTAATACGTTGAATAACTGTGGAATTTCGTCAAGACTAGTCTTTCTGATAATTCGTCCTATGCGAGTGATCCGAGGATCATTTTTAATTTTAATAAAAGAAGCTTTTCCATCATCGCTGTATTGATTCATGTGAGCGATTTTCTTCAATTTTTCATCAGCATCTTGACACATTGAGCGGAACTTCAAGAAGTCAAATACTTGATATCCTTGACCGATACGCTTAGAGCGGTAAATTACTGGTCCACCACCTTCTAGTTTGATACAAAGAGCGATGATTAATAATACCGGGCTGAATACCAATAAAACGGTAGAGGCCAATACTATATCAAAAATACGCTTTCCTAGTGGCGTCTTTCTGGTGTAGTAAGATGGCACTTCTTCACCTGAATTAGTGAGGAGATCTTTTTTGAAACGAGTAAGGAATTCAATTCTTTTTTGAAGATCATTCCAACGAACTGGCTCTGTGTAGCAGTCGTCAATACCCATTTTGAGTGCTTTAGAAATATCCATATCAAAACGATCATTAGCGATAGTGATGAAAGGAATGTATCTAAGTTCTTCGTGTTGGCGGATAGTATCTAGAAGGCGAAAGTCGTCCTCTTTCAAATACTCATAGTTACAGATTATAGCTGCAGGAGGGTTACTAATGGTTTCTTTTAGCCAGTGGAATGCTTTAAACGAAGAGTCAAACTCATGGAACTTATAATAAGTCAAGTCTGTCTGCTCGTTAAGCAAGATATGTGAGTAATTGTCGAAGCCGACAATTAAGACATCCTTGGGAGTTGTAGTTGTAGTTGTAAAGATTCGATTCATTGTTGAAAGTTTGATCTATTAGTCCTATTTAGCAAATTGCGCTCTTTTCTGACCCTCATCAGAAAGGATTGCGTTAATTTTTGTTTTCAGATCGATTGGGTTGAAAGGTTTGGTTATATACGCTGACACTCCGAGTGAGTGACATTTTTCAATTACTTTAGTGCTTTCATCTCCTGATACTACTAGTATCGGTAAGTGGCTAAAAAATCCACTACTTCGAATGTTTGAGAGAAAGTCGAGTCCACTAATATTTGGTAGACTCATGTCTAACATGATTAAATCGGGGATATTTCCTTGACTCAAGTGAGCTAATCCTTCCAAACCATCTTTTTTAGTGGTTACACTATATTCCTTTGAAAGGAATTTGGCTAAAAGCATTCTAATACTCTCATGGTCTTCAATAACTAAAATCTCTTTATTTGATTTCATAATATCTTCCCGGTTTTTGTATAATACGTTGTAGTTAATTAAAATTAAAGCGTAAATAAGTCGACTACTCTACCGATCCAGATTCTTTCAACAGCATGCAAAAGCAGCTAAATTTGAAAGGGTTTCTGGTTGAAGCAAATACTATATAACTAGACATAGCATTGGCTCACAAGGGAGAAGTCTAAAGGTTAAAATGTTTAGTAACTAGATAAACCTGGGAGTGGTTGTTGGGAGATTTAAAACACGTTCTTGTTTGGGTCACGCGTTTACTTTAAAATATGTTCACAGGACTTCTCTTTTATTTTAATAACTTACAGTATTTCAGTGATTTATGTGTTTTAGTTATTTAAGTCACAAAGTTAGGTAATTTTTCTCAATACAAGAAAAATTGTGCTGAATCTTTGGTTATTGTAATGAGTAATGTCCTTATTTGGGAGATTTTTAGCAGCGGGGGGAAGAACTTGTTATACAACAAAGTTAAAAACAAAACTTTTCAGATGCTGTACCCCAATTTAAGTATTTAAAAGATTAACAAATAAAAGATATTTAAACACTTGATTTCCGCACTATTCCCATTTAATCTTCATTCTCCACCTTCTTTATACGTTAACTTAAAGGAAGAGTAACAGATGGAGGGAGAAATACTTTTTAAGGGGGAAGAAATACGCATATTTCGTAGTGGAAGGATTACAAATATCAGTAAAAACACTTAGCCATGCATCACTCTAAGTAGGTAATTTTTGAATAATTAATTTTCTTCATGTTTTGATGGTTCAAAAAAGGCCCATTTTTACTACATAATCCTCGCATGTAAATTAAAAATATACTTTCAAGTCAACATGAAATACTAGCACAGCTTTTGCATTAATGGAGATGAGGTCCCAAATTGATCTGTTTTTATGTCATTATTTGTGTCCTTAATTTTTTTGTAAATTTTGTGCGGATTATTCTTTCTCTATTCATAATATCCTCCTTTACAAGCTCATTGAGCGTTAAGGCAAAGGTCAAATTGATAAAGATTTCAATAAAAAACTTACTTTTCCGCTATTGTTCAGTGATACTGTAAAATCGATTGACATGCTTTTGTTTTTAAAAGTTCTATTCTTTTTCTGTTTATTCATTGTATTCTATGCGTATATAGGTTACGGAATGATTCTATTCTTAATGATCAAGGTCAAAAGGATGATTAGTGGTAAACCTGAACTTCCGGTACTACCCGCTGACGATCAACTTCCAGAAGTTACTTTCGTAGTAGCAGCTTATAATGAAAAAGATTGGATGGATGACAAAATTCAGAACTGTCTAGCTTTCGATTATCCTAAAAATAAAATCAAGTACCTATGGGTAACTGATGGCTCTAATGATGGAACTGCTGATGTAATCCGTAATTATAACTACCCTCCTGATGTCAATAATCGTGTTTATCATGAGGATGCACGTCGTGGAAAGATTGCAGCCGTTGAACGAATTATGGCTTTTGTGGACACACCACTGGTCATCTTTACTGATGCTAACACTGCTGTCAACGACCAGGCTATACGAACTATCGTTCGTCACTATCAAGACCCAAAGGTAGGCGCTGTAGCGGGTGAGAAACGTATTCGTATGACGACTAAAGACGCTGCTAATGCAGCTGGTGAAGGAATTTATTGGAAATACGAGTCTGCACTTAAGCGATGGGATTCTGAATTAAACTCAGTTGTTGGTGCTGCAGGTGAACTTTTTAGTTTGAGAACAGAACTATTTGAGGCAGTTCCGCAAGATACACTCATCGAAGATTTCATCATGACACTTCGTATTGCACAAAAAGGTTACAAAGTCGTTTATGAACCGGAAGCATTTGCAGTGGAAAGTTCTTCTGCTTCTGTAAAAGAAGAATTGAAAAGAAAAATTAGAATTGCTGCTGGTGGTATTCAAGCTATCATTCGCTTGTCTCCCCTACTCAACATCTTCAAATACGGCATGCTAACTTTCCAATACGTTTCGCATCGTGTGTTGAGGTGGACGCTCGCTCCATTGGCTTTGCCTATTCTTTTGATCACCAATATTATACTTGCCATGTCTGGCTCTCCTTTCTTCCAATTCATCTTAGGCGCTCAAATCTTGTTTTATGTGTCTGCCTTCATTGGTTATATTTTGGAGCGTAAGGCAATCAAGTTTAAAGCTTTCTTTGTGCCTTATTATTTCTGTATCATGAACTATGCTGTTTATCGTGGATTTTTCCGGATTATGAATGGTAGTCAGTCGGTTATTTGGGAGAAGGCGAAGCGGGCTGGATAATCTTTGGAATTAGAGTTGCAGTTTTGCCTTCTGACGTGGGAGACACCTACGGTATCTAAGAATTAGACACGGATTGAAATGATAGAAGGACTGATGTAGAACGGATTTTCTCGTGTGACGTGTTGTCTTTTTTATACGGTTCCGATAAACGAAAAAAAATCCGTCCAACATCAGTACCAATTCCAGCCATCCGTGTCTAATCCAAAAAGGGCTGCAAAGCCCGTAAACTTATTTTTCGATGTGGTGGATGCTGTAGTCGGTTTGGTAGTTCGTATTTCACTGGTAAGTTCAATCGCAAGTTCAGTTTCAGTTTCAGTTTCAAGTTTCCTTTATCGTGGGGCTCAGTGTTAGTTTACTTCTGACGCAGATAATGTAATAGTAAACTTGGTATTTAATCTCCTATCTTTCTAAAGGTAACAGTTACAGCATATTTACGTTGAGTTGGTAAAAGCTTTTGAGTAATGCATTTTATTGCATACTTGAAGTGTAGTCGAAAGACCATAACCAACATTTATGAAAATCACCAAAGGATTCCTTTATTTATTCTTTCCATTTGTATTTCTTAGTTCATGCGAACCAACTAAACCTGTTGATGATAATCTCAAGAACATTCCCTCTGACCTAAGTCTTGTAACTGCATTTAATATGGGCCAGCTATTGCAAAAAGTTGATTTGGCTTATATCCAGTCTTTAGATGTTTACAAAAGTAAAATTGAAAAATTAAAAAAGCAGCAAGCCGTTTTAGCTGCTGTAATTGAACAACCTAATTACGCAGGAGTTGACTTAACAAAAAACATGTACTTCGTCCTTGATGTGAACCCAGATTATCCGACAGAGCAGTTTTATGGTTTTGTTTTTTCAATAGCAGATCAAGGTTTGTTTGAGCGCATGCTAAGTAAATTTAGTGTTGATGATTTTCAAAATAGAGATCAGTTTAAATGTATCATAAACCAAAATAAGTTTCTAGTATGGAATGAAAGCCTTGGATTCATTGGGAATGGAAATCGTAGTATCGACATTGACAAAGAGATGGCTCGTTTTTTTGGTCCGAAAGGAGAACAATCTGTTGCCAATCAAACCGATCTTAAAAAGTGCCTATCAGCAAACTATGATGTAAAGACCTGGATAAATACTGACTTTCTGGCAAAGAATGAAAACTTAAAAAAGACAGCATCCCTAATTGGCATTTCAAATGAAGCTCTGCAAGGAAATTACATCCATTCTTATTTCAATTTTAATGATGGAGACATCATGGCGACTTCCAATCATTTTCTGCAAAGAGAATTGACGAATGATTTGAATCTATTTTTGAAGGATGAGATTGACGAAAATCTTTCGAAATACATTCCGGCTGACAACTTGGAAATTCTTGTTGGTGGTGCATTTGATACAAAAGGAATTTATCAGGTGCTTAGTGAAAAAGTTGGTGCTTACGCAATGCTGAATAAGCAGTTGAAGAAGTATGGCTTCTCTGCAAAAAATATTTCCAAGGCATTTGGAGGAAATGCGCTTGTTGCACGCTATAAGGCACTAGATGGAAAGGAAACAGCTGAAACCTTGATTGTATCTAACATTGATCACCATAAGACGTTTAACAAATTCATTGACTTAGCAAAGCAGTTTGATATACTCGAAAAACAAACAGAAAATTTCTATTTGATAAAAGATAAGGAGCTGAATCAGGCGATTAGAAACAGCAAAGAAGTTTCGTACTTATTAATCAAAAATGACTTGTTTTTTATCTCAACAAATGAGTCTAGATTACAAAAAATAAACGCGGGTGGATATCATTCTGCAGACCAGGTAGATGCCTCCATTTACCAAAATATAGTTTCCAACTCAATAGGTGCCTATATAGACCTTAAAACATACAAAGATTTATCAATTGGAATAGAAAAAGGTCAAGAAGCATTTAATAATATAAGCTTCAACGCTACGCTAGAATCAGCCTATTTAAAGATGGAAATGCAAGATAAAAATATGAACAGCCTTCAAGCATTATTCAAATTAATGAATGAAATCTATTTGTCTGAAAAGAAAGTCTTGAATTCCACTTCAATTTAAAGTATAAACATTTAATTTATAATCCATTGATTTTAAACAAGTTAATCCTTAAAGCACAAAAGAAAGTTAATCATTTCCAAGCGCCATTTTGAGACAATATTTTTTTTAAAAATTATTGCAAAATTGTTTGACATTTAGGAATTGATTCGCGTATATTTGCAACCGCAATTACGCAGAAGTAGCTCAGCTGGTAGAGCACGACCTTGCCAAGGTCGGGGTCGCGGGTTCGAATCCCGTCTTCTGCTCTAAGAGCCTTCAGAAGTGAAGGCTTTTTTTCAATCTAAGGAAATGTTTAACATTTCAAAACAGGATGCCCGAGTGGTGGAATTGGTAGACACGCCGGACTTAAAATCCTGTGCTCTTCGGGGCGTGCGGGTTCAAGTCCCGCCTCGGGTACACTACAACACTAAGCCACTGTAAATCAATGATTTATAGTGGCTTTTGTTTTTCATTCCGATAACTTCTTGGCCCTCTAATTGCTCAGAATATATTAAAAACGATAAATCTACAAATTAGGATTAACGCTCATTTGAAAATAAGAATTAGGTTTATTTTAAGGTTCTAAAGCAGGCGATATAAGGCGAAGTTTTCAATCTAGATGCCATTGCTTCACCCAACGTATAATACTAGCGATAAGGGCATGAAAACGCAAAATAGGACCATCAATAATAGCTCAAACATGCATCTCGCAAAATTGGCTATAAAAGAATGCAACTTAATGCTTAAAATTTCATTTAAGAACCTTCATTTTTTAAACGTACTAAGAGCCCCAAACCCGTTGCACACCTGTAATTTTACCTTCTATTACTCCCCCACTATCTCCATCCATCGTAACTTCCAATTTTGAATAAACCTTGCTAGGGAAAAAGATCTCTGTAAAAACATCTTGTCCATCATCA
>CALGLS010000215.1 GCA_937959375.1 uncultured Saprospiraceae bacterium | reverse complement strand
TTTTGTTTCCGTTTAAATCTTTTATGGTTCAAACACTCGATTGAGAGACCGTTTAACGATGCTAAACCGTTTATTCACATTTTGAAAAACATTTAATGAAAAGGCCGAATCTTTTGGTAATTTCGCTTTTGCTTTTGCTTTAATTCATAAAAAAGATATTCTGGAATCAACACATCTGACACAATTAGCGAATCAACTTGAAGGCGAACTTCATTTTGATGAACTCATAAAGGTGCTTTACGCAACGGATGCTTCGGTGTATCGGGAATTGCCTCTTGCGGTTGCTATTCCGAAAAACAAGCAGGACTTGAAGCGACTTATCCAGTTTGCTAATGAGCAGCAATTGGCTTTGATTCCTCGCGCAGCAGGAACCTCACTCGCAGGTCAATGCGTAGGCAACGGCATTGTAGTAGATATTTCTAAACATTTCAATCAGATCATTGAATTTAATAAAGAAGAACGGTGGATACGGGTGCAACCGGGTGTGGTACGTGATGAGTTGAATGCATTTTTGAAACCACATGGTTTGTTTTTTAGTCCAATTACATCAACGGCTAATCGGGCAATGATTGGTGGTATGGTGGGCAATAATTCATCGGGGACAACTTCGATTGTTTACGGAACGACAAGAGAGCATGTCTTGGAAGTTGAGGCATTCTTGTCAGATGGTTCCGAAGTTTGTTTTAAAGAATTGAGTAAGGATTCCTTTTTGGAAAAAACAAAACTAGACAATCTTGAAGGTCGTATTTATCGACAGATAGACCAAGAACTTAGTGCGGTAAATAATCAGCAAAATATTCGAAAGCATTTTCCAAAGAAAACCATTCACAGAAGAAATACAGGATACGCTGTTGATTTCCTTTTGGAAACAGAACTCTTTTCTGATAATAGCGAGTCATTTAATTTTTGCAAATTATTATGTGGATCAGAAGGGACACTTGCTTTTAGCACCGAGATAAAATTGCATTTAGATCCTTTGCAAAAGCCACATAACTTAATCGTGGCCGCACATTTCAATGACATTCACGAAAGTTTACTGGCCACTCAACTGGCCATGAAACATCAACCTACGCTTTGTGAATTAATGGATAAAATAATTTTGGATTGCACCAAAGAAAATATTCAACAACGCAAAAATCGTTGGTTTATCGAGGGCGATCCTGCGGCTATTTTGATGATTGAGTTTAGAGGTGATACGGATGAGGAAGCTTTGGCTAAAGCCAAAAAATTAATCACTGATCTTCAGGCGAACCAAATGGGATATGCCTTTCCTGTCATCCCTTCCAACAAAACGAAACTTGTGATACAACTGCGAAGTGCGGGACTTGGACTGCTTGCCAATATTCCCGGCGATCAAAAAGCGGTGGCTTGTATTGAGGACACGGCGGTTGCCTTGGATGACTTGGCAGACTACATCAAGGAGTTTGGGAAAATCATGGATGGCTTTGGCCAACGGCAAGTTATTTATGCCCATGCTGGTGCTGGTGAGTTGCACTTACGTCCAATTCTCAACTTAAAAAAATCGGAAGACGTAGAGCAGTTTTATCAAATTTCAAAAGCTTCTGCTGAGTTGGTAAAAAAGTATCAGGGTTCACTGAGCGGTGAACATGGTGACGGTCGTTTGCGTGGTGCATTTATTCCTTTGATGGTGGGCGAAGAAAATTATGCTTTGTTTCATCGCATCAAAAACACCTGGGATCCCAATCACATTTTCAATCCCAACAAAATTGTCAACACCCCTCCGATGAACAGCTCGCTTCGCTACGAGCCCGACGTTCCAACTAAAACAATCGAAACCGTTTTGGATTTCTCAGCGACTGGTGGAATCCTGCGCTCAGCAGAAAAATGTAATGGTTCGGGCGATTGTCGGAAGTTGCCACTATCTGGCGGAACTATGTGCCCTAGTTATCAGGCGACCCGCAATGAAAAAGAAACGACACGTGCCAGAGCAAACACACTCCGAGAATTTTTGACGCAAAGTCAACAAGAAAATCCGTTTGACCATGAGGAAATAAAAAAGGTAATGGATCTTTGTCTTTCTTGCAAAGGTTGTACCTCTGAGTGCCCTTCCAATGTCGACATGGCAGGTTTGAAAGCGGAGTTTTTACATCAGTATTATCAAAGCAATAGAATTCCACTTCGTGCGCGAGCCTTTGCTGCGTTCAATGATTTGAATCGACTGGGGAGTTTATCTCCTACCCTTTTCAACTTCTTTTTGGGAAACAAATTTATTGGAGGTCTAGCCAAAAAAGTCTTAGGTATTGCGCCCCAGCGTTCACTTCCCAAGCTCTATAAAACTAGCTTACGCAAATGGTATCGAAAGTTTTATAAAGCTGAACATTCTGAAAACGGACTGGTCTATTTGTTTTGTGATGAGTTTAGTAATTGGAATGATACAGAGATTGGCATCAAAGCCATTCAACTTTTGACTGCATTAAAATATGAGGTGAAGTTGGTGAATCATTCGGAGAGTGGACGAGCTGCAATTTCTAAAGGTTTGCTTTTGAAAGCTAAGAAAGTGGCAAATAAAAATGTGGCCATTTTCAAAGATCTTATTTCGGAAGAAACACCATTGCTGGGAATTGAACCTTCTGCTATTTTGAGTTTTCGGGATGAGTACCCTCGCTTGGTTGATGATGAGTTAGTGGCTGATGCTAAACGGATTTCTGAGCATTGTTTGTTGATTGAAGAATTTATTGCGAAGGAAATACAGAAAGGAAAAATTACTTCTGAGTCTTTTACGAAAGTACCTAAACAGATTTTATTACATGGTCATTGTCATCATAAATCCTTGGGGAATATTGAAGATAGTGTTTGGGCTTTGTCTTTGCCGGAGAATTATAGTGTGGAATTGCTTGCTTCGGGTTGTTGTGGGATGGCGGGATCATTTGGTTATGAGGTGGAGCATTATGAGCTGAGTCAGCAGGTTGGGGAGTTAGTTTTGTTTCCTCGGGTGCGGGATGTTGGGAAAGATGTGCTTGTGGTGGCTAGTGGGACTAGTTGTCGGGAGCAGATTTGGGATGGGACTGGGAGAAAGGGGGTGCACTTGGTGGAGGTTTTGTGGGGGAGTTTGGAGTGAAAATTTGGAGGTGGGAGGTTTAATCGAACGGGGGGCATTCTTTTATTTTCTTTGAACCATATGAGGCACATAAGGGGCATATAAGGTTTAATGTTTTACCACAAAAGGATCAAAAGGGCACAAAAGAGTGGACGTAGTGCTTTTGTTATTTACTGAGCGGGTAAAAGAAAGTGAGAATGTTCACTCAACTGTTTCTGCGAGTATGGCTTCCTTTAGGATTTGAGGTGCAGGAAGACAGAGACACAGTTTATTGAATATTCTCCGTGGGGGCATTCTTTTATTTTTTTTTGAACCATATGAGGCACATAAGGGGCATATAAGGTTTAATGTTTTACCACAAAAGGATCAAAAGGGCACAAAAGAGTGGACGTAGTGCTTTTGTTGTTTACTGAGCGGGTAAAAGAAAATTTAAACTCAAGGCTCAAACTCAAATTCAAGTTCCCTCGACCGCGATCTGTGGGAAATTGAATTTGAATTTGAATTTGAAGCTGTTTGTGTATTGTTGGTTATCTACTCTGCCGGAAGGCGACGGATATTTAGGAGGTTGACTACGCAGCTTTCGTGGTTGCCAACTGATAGTGCGAAATCTTGTTTTACTTTGACGCCAGTCGCATATACGGCTGGTTTCCAACAGGGCATATTGGCAATTGTTTTTAGTAATAACTC
>CALGLS010000214.1 GCA_937959375.1 uncultured Saprospiraceae bacterium | reverse complement strand
ATTCAGATTCAGATTCTAATTCTAATTCCCGTTATAGTTTAATCAATCGCTGGGTAATATGTTCTTGGTCAACATAGAAGCTTAAAAAATAACTCCCCGTTGGTAATTTACGAAGATCAAGTTCAGTGTTTTCACTTTGAGCTTCCATTATAAAACCGGTTTTATCATACACCTTAACTAGAACGTCCTGACGAAGTCCTTTTAGATGAACCATTCCACTACTCGGGTTAGGGAAAATATGGAATTTGTCATTAGGTTCCTCAACCAAAACAACGGCTGTTTTAGAATATTCAACGGATTCGTCAAAATCAATTTGCTTTAAACGATAATAATTTGGCCCAATTGCCATTGTTTTATCAATATACTGATAATCATTTTTGGTATTCGAAGATCCTTGTCCATTTACAAAATCAAGCAATTCCCATTTCTGACCATCATTTGAACGCTCAATTTCAAAACCTTTATTATTATCTTCTGAAGCAGTTTGCCAATCAAGTACGGCCTTTTTATTGTCGACTAATCTGGCAGAGAAAGAGATTAATTCAACTGGCAATGGTTCTTCGATTTCTTCAATTGAAAAATCATTAAACAATACTTCTTCATCCCTGAGATCCTCTTCGAAAAGTAGACTACGATATATTCCCCATTTCGGACGGACAAATTCAGCATCGGTTCGCCACATTCTAATATCATTATCAGAGTAGGTAAGCAATGTGGATTGATCAGCAACTTTTTTTATGGTAATTGCATAAGAACCATTCTCACCATAAGTAACGTTCTCTGTGGCCTCACACCAAACACCTAAGAAGGGAGCTAAATCTGTTTCAATAAGTGTAACTGCAGATGTACTTTCAGCATAACGCAATTCTAATTCATCTGGACTTCCTTTACGAGTGGTCAAAGCAATAACCGGCTGAGAACTTTCAGGACCTCCAACTGCTTTCAATTGATGTATGTGCGTAAATTTTGGAGAAGACTGAAATCCAGCATCTAATTTAAATTTCCATTTATATTCGACAACCTCATCTTCAACTCCTTTCAAATGATCGGGTGACTGGTCATACGTTTTAATTTCAGCTCGCTGCCGATCAAAGACAATGCAACGATCATCATCATGGTCAACATGCATAAAAAAACGAAAGACATTTGCGTTTAACTCTGCATCAAAAACTTCATCAATGTGTTCTCCAAAATCAGTATGATTACAATCTGGAACTTCGATAGGATTGGCGCCAGGTGCAAGCACGGAAGTAATCAAATCGTAGGTATCTCCCGGTCCGTCTGCTGATAAGGTGACCTGCGCGTTAAGATTGCAAAAGATAGCGACGAATAAAAACGTAAGATACCTTGCCATAGTTAAGTGTTTTTTGAGTTGTCAATTACTTTAAGGTTTTTGTTTGTCGTACTACTAAAATACCTGAATAGTGAAGCGAGTTTAACTACGTAGTTTTTTGATTGTTCTCAAACTATCTTTCGTCAATTTCTCTATTCCTTTTAAATCAAATTCTCCTTTTTTGTTTTTCACCATAAGTTTAGATCCCATTCCTACGCAAAAAGCACCTGCATCAAACCAACCTTTTAAATTATCAGGATCAGGAGAAACGCCTCCGGTAGGCATAATGTTAGTCCAAGGCTGAGGTCCTCTCACCCCTTTTATAAACCCAGGGCCATAAACACTTCCTGGGAATAATTTAACGACTTCGCAACCTAACTCTTCAGCTCGGCAAATCTCTGTTAGTGAGCCACAACCGGGCGACCACATTACTTTTTTTCGATTACAAACAATGGCGATGTCCTCTCTAAATACAGGTGTCACAACAAAGTTACATCCCAGTTGTAAATATAAGCTTGCAGTACCTCCGTCAGTAACAGAACCTACGCCCATAATCAAATCGGGCATTTCTTTCTCTGCAAATTTATTAAGCTCACGAAAAACTTCGTGTGCGTAATCTCCTCTATTGGTAAATTCTAACAATCTGGCTCCTCCTTTATAGATTGCCTTTAATACTTTCTTCGCGACATTAATATCTGAATGATAAAAGAGCGGAACCATTCCTTGCGCCTTCATTGTTTGCGCAACTTCTATTCTTGTAAATCTTGCCATTTTTAATTTTATTAATTAAGAAGTTGTTTAAACAGCTTCATTTTAAAAAAAGAAAACGGAAGACAGAAGTCCGAAGTTCACTCGGCCGTAGTCTACGACGTTAGAGGGAAACTTCGGTCTTCGGACTTCCGTATTCAGACCTTTATCTTCCATCTTCTCTATCGAGCAACTCGACCAGAAGCATCTCCACTCATCAGTTTTTCAACCTCTTCAACCGTTGCTAAATTCGCATCACCGTATATCGTATGCTTTAAGCAAGATGCAGCTACTGCAAAATTCAAGGCCTTCTGATCACTTCGCTTGTATTTCTTTAATCCGTAAATTAATCCTCCCATAAAGCTATCACCACCTCCTACTCTATCTACAATATGCGTGATTTGATAGGTTGGTGCGTAATACAATTTCTTTCCATTGTACAATACACCTGACCAAGAGTTATGCGAAGCACTAATCGATCCTCTCAAAGTGACAATCACTTTTTTACAGCGAGGGAATTTTTTCATTAGTTGTTGACAAACGGAAATGTATGCAGCAGCATCGACAGTGTCTCCGTGCGTTACATCTACACCTTCTGGGTGAATGTCAAAATGCTTTTCAGCATCTTCTTCATTTCCTAAAATCACATCACAACCAGCAACTAACTTTGGCATAACTTGAGCTGGCGTTTTTCCGTACTTCCAAAGTTTCTTTCGATAGTTCAAATCTGTTGAAACGGTGATTCCCATTTTGTTGGCTACTTTTATCGCCTCTAGGCATGCATCCGCTGCACCTTGAGAAATAGCTGGCGTAATACCAGTCCAGTGAAACCAGTCTGCATTTTTAAATACTTTTTTCCAGTCTACCATCCCTGGTTTGATTTCAGACATCGCAGAATTTGCACGATCGTAAACGACCTTACTTCCACGACTGACTGCACCAATTTCTAGAAAATAAATACCTAAGCGATCACCACCACGAACGATGTAATCGGTTCCTACGTTTCGTTTTCGCATTTCCATTAAGGCACACTGCCCAATGTCATTGTCAGGAAGTCGAGTTACAAAATCGACAGGAATTCCATAGTTCGCAAGCGACACTGCTACATTACTTTCGCCGCCACCATAGATTGCTTCAAAGGAACTTGCTTGGGAAAATCTTTTCCAATTTGGAGGTGTTAGCCTAAGCATAATCTCTCCAAAAGTTACCACCTTTTTCATAAATATAATTTTATTGTTGTATTTTAATTGTTAAAAAGTTTATGAGAAAGCTAATCCGCCATTGATGTCAAAATTAGCTCCCGTGACGAACGAACTTTTGTCAGATGCCAAGTAGACCACTAAATCAGCCACTTCTTCCGCTTTACCTTCTCTTCTTACTGGAGTTTTAGCAGCAACTATTTTTCGAATTTCATCTTTTGTAAAATCATCATGGAATTTAGTTCCAATCAAACCTGGACAAATTGCATTTACTCTGATTCCTTTAGGACCAAGTTCTTTTGCCATTCCTCTAGTAAAAGTAGTCGTCGCTCCTTTTGACGATGCGTACAAAGAAGATCCACCTCCACCACCGTCTCTAGCTGCTAGAGAAGAGAGATTGATAATAGAGCCTCCTTTTCCCATTAAAGGTTCAAATGCTTGCATTACAAAAACGGTAGATTTGAAGTTTACATTCATTACCAAATCGTAAAAAGCTTCATCGAATTCCTGTAATGTTTTACGAGCGAAAAGACCTCCTGCATTGTTTACTAGGATATGAACCTTTTTGCCGAAAGCTTTAATCGTTTTAGCTTTTAGCGTTTTAATCCCTTTTAAGGTTGAAACATCTGCCTTAACTGCAATAGCCTTACCACCAAAAGATTCGATTTCTTCAACTGTTTCTTTCGCCCCTTTCCTAGAACTATTATAGTTTACGACTACCTTTGCTCCTTCTCTTGCGAGTTGAACGGATATAGCTCTACCAATATCTCTTCCTCCCCCAGTTACAACCGCTACTTTTCTTTTAAATATACTCATTGCGTTATTTTTGTTCGTTATTACGAAATTATATTCCTAATGCTTGTCCTCCACCAATTTGGACGGTTTCCGCTGTCATGAAAGAAGCATCTTTACTAACTAAGAAAGAAATAACACCAGCAACATCTTGTGGTTGTCCTAATCTTCCTAGCATAATGTTGTTTGCCCAAGAAGCAAATACTTCTGGCTTAGTTGATTTAATTTGCTTGTGAAATGGTGTGTCAATTGTACCAGGAGAAACAGCATTTACTCGAATACCATATTCCGCCAAATCTTTAGCTAATGCTCTAGTGATTGTATGCACTCCAGCTTTAGATGTTCCATAAATTCCAGCTCCAGGTCCTCCTGCATTCCAGGCTGCGTTTGAAGTGTAGTTAATGATTGTTGGAAGGTCTCCTTCTTTAAGGAAAGGTATTGCTGCTCTAGACGCAAAAAACACAGAATCCAGGTTTAATGCCATTACATTTCTGTAAAATTCAGTGGTCATTACTTCAAATCTAGATCTTCCACCTAAACCACCAGCATTGTTTACGAGTGCATCAATTCGTCCGTACTTTTCACCAATTTTTTTGATGTTCGATGTTACTGCATCTTCATTGGTAACATCGAATCCGCAATATTCAGCCTTAATTCCTTCTGCTACCAATTCTGCAACTCTTTCAGCACCTGCTTCATCATTGATACCATTTAATACTACAGTAAATCCGTCTTTACCTAATCTTTTTGCTACTTCAAAACCAATACCTCCAGTGGCACCCGTTACTATAGCTATTTTCTCTTGTGATTTCATGAATATTTTATTTTAAAAATTTTAGAAGTTGTTTTTTTAATTGAGTGATTGTCGTTCTATATTAATTTATAGGTTTTAATGGTTCAATTTTAGGGCACAGTAACCAAACACTAGCCATTGCGATCAGAGCTAATGAAGCACCGATAATAAATGCAGGTGTATAGTTACCACCTGAGGTTAACCAAGGTACTAATGCGGTCAATCCAAATGCCCCTAATTTAGCAGCCATTCCTGCAAAACCAGAAAGTGTTCCTACTGATTTACCACCAAATAAGTCACTTGGTAAAGTTTGGACATTTCCAATTGCTGTTTGAAAACCAAAGAGAATAATTGCCATTAGTATCACAGCTGAAACTGGTCCACTTAGCGGAGTCATTCCAAATAAGTTGGTCACACTCGCTACGTATCCACCGGGGTCTGCCATTGCCAATAAAGTAGGTAACATAATCAGGCATCCAAGTGAAATAACAAATTTACGTGTTTTGTTTACCGACCATCCTACTTTTATTCGATTCTGTGCTAAAAGTCCACCAAACCAAGCTCCGAACATTGCTCCAACATAAGGTACCCATGCGTAGAATCCAATTGACTTTACATCCATTCCATAAACTTCGTTTAGGTAGATTGGTATCCAAAAAATAAACAACCACCAAATTGGGTCAATCGCTGCGGATGCAATGATCACTCCCCAGCTTTCTTTATGGGATAACATTTTAGCAGTATCCGGATTGTAACCTTCATCAAAATTTCCATCTTCATTTAAATCTTGATTTTGTTGTCCTGTTAAAATATAGTCGCGTTCTTCATCCGTAATCCAGGGATGCTTTGAAGGAGGAGATTTTACTAAAACCCACCATGGAATAAGCCATAAGAAACCCAGCAAAGCTACCACTACAAAAATGTATTGCCAATCAAAATAGATTGATAATGTTCCAATGGCAGGAAAGGCAATGATTCCTCCAATAGCTGCTCCTGAATTAAAAAGACCTTGAGCAAATGCTCTTTCTTTGGTTGGGAACCATTCTGCATTTCCTTTTGCAGCTCCTGGCCAGTTCCCTGCTTCAGCAACACCTAATATTGAACGAAAGATACTAAGACTTAACACTCCTCTTGCAAAAGCATGCATTGCTGTTGCAATCGACCAAAAACCGATAGAGAGCGCGAAACCCATCCTTGTTCCAACTTTGTCGAAAATTTTCCCGAATATCGCTTGACCAAACGCATAAGAAAATATGAAAACAGTAGAAATTATTGCATAAATTCCTTTTCGTTCGTCTGCATTCTTGTCAGGGTATAATTCCTCTGCAATGTCAGGCCATAGAGCAGGTAATGCTTGACGATCAATATAATTAATGACAGCCGCGGTGGCAATTAACCCAACTACCCACCATCGTAATCCTTTAAATTTCATTTTGTTTTCGTTTTGTTATGTTTGTCAAGACTAAAAGTTTCTGTCCTTTTTTACTCAATTCTGACTAGTATAAAAAGTCTTCCCGAGCAGGGCTAAACACGTCAATCAATTGTCCGTCTTTTGTACAGGTACAACCGTGCATTACCATTGGCGGAATATAGTAGGAGTCACCTCCTTTAATCGTTTTGACTTTATCACCAATAGTCATTTCAAACTCACCACTTGCAACATAAGTTACTTGAGAGTGATGATGGTTGTGCATTTCACCAACACCACCAGCTTTGAAGTCTGCGATTACTAACATGATTTTATCATCATGTCCCTGAATTTGTCTACGTAATAATGGGGTAACTTCTTCCCACTCTGCATCTTCCTTAAAGAAGAATTCTTTACTTGCTTTTATCATTTTTAAAGTTTTTAATTATCAATTTTTAAAATTCTATTTTGGTGCTGTACCTGGTCCTACAGTAGCTTCTCTAAACCAAACTTCTGTGTAACAGCCATTTTCATATTGCTTAGCAATATCACCACCATAAGTTTCTGCACCTGCGCACCAAACCATATTTTTTTCAGGATCTTTTCCATTGGTTTGGTTATAAGCACCTTGTTTAAAATAATTCAATTCACCTTTATAGGCAGTGGCTTGTTCTGTTCCATCTTGCCCTATAGGTACAAATAATTTCGTAACCTGTGCTGGTATATCTGATTGTTTAGCATATTCAGATTTGATAAGGTTTTTAGTAAATGTTTTGGTTTCATGGCCATCACTTTTGAAAGTTAGGTACATGATACCTTTATATACATTCACTTCGTAACTAAACTCTTCCCCTAATTCTATACCATCAGCAGGTTCAGCAGGATAGCCATCTTTGGTTTTTCCAACAACAGACATATCATATCCCCAGATAGCGCTGGAGTAATCCCATCTCTTTTTATTGCTTCCTTCCGTATTGATTTCATAATTCCAAAAGACAGAACCTTTTGTGTGTCCTGGGAATTTTTTATAAAATAATTTAAAGGGTTCATTTTCATGACCTTCACCGCTATGGATCTGACCAACCACGGTGGAGTAAGACGCAGCAACTCTGGCATCGCCGGAAGTAGAAACTTGCATAACCTTGCAGATACCTGTTAGTTTACCTCCTTGCTCAGGTGTCCATTCTCTTTTTTCGTGTAACTCTGTTCTTGTGTTATTAGAGTTTTTTGAAGTAACTCCTGCGTTTGGTGTTTTATAAACTACCCAACGTCTTGTCCCATCAATTACTGTATAGAAAAAATCTTTGTGCTCAAATTTAGTAATATCTTCTACATTTGTTCCATCTCCCATTAACATTTTAAATTTATCCATAAAAGGAATAACCTCATTTGGATAAACAATTTTTTTGGCTAAACCATCATTCGCTTGGAAATATCCTGCATTTGAAATAGCATCATCGCTAATCTCTATTTTTCCTGATTTAAACCAAACCTCAGCGTAGTTTCCATCTGCATATTGCTTTTGAAGATCGCCACCGTGTGTTTCAGCACCATTACACCATACTTTATTTACAGCTGGATCTTTACCGTTGGTTTGATTGTAAGAACCAAGCTTAAAAAAGAGTCCTTCTTTTGCATAAGCATTTTCACGCTCTACCCCATCTTGGCCTATTGGTACAAATAACTTCTTTACTTGTTCTGGCATGTCTGATGCTTTTGCATATTCAGATTTGATAAGGTTTTTGGTAAATGTTTTTGTTTCGTGCCCTTCACTTGTGAATTTTAGGTGCATAACACCATCCTTAATTTCTATTACATAAGTCAATTCTTCATCTAAAGCGATTCCATCTTCAGGCTCAGGAGGGTAAGTATTTGCATCAGTTCCAACAACAGAAAAGTCATAACCCCAAATAGGGTAAGAATAGTCCCATCTTCCTGAGTTATCATCGCCTGCAGTATTGATTTCATAATTCCAAAATACAGACCCTTTGGTGTGACCAGGAAATTTCTTGTAAAATAATTTGAACGGTTCGTTCTCATGCCCATCTGCACTATGAATTTGCCCGATAACTACTGAGAAAGTAGAGGCTACTCTAGCATCACCCGTTGTTGATACATTCTTTACTTTGACTGTGGCTTCCAACTTAGCATCAGTCATTGGTGACCATTTCTTTAATTGAGCTAATTCAGTTCTGGTATTATTTGAAGTACCATGGGTGTTTCCTGCGTTAGGCGTTTTGAATACTACCCAATCTCTTTTACCATCATTTTCAGTATAGAAAAAATCTTTTTTTTCGAAGTTAACTGCTTTACCAGCATTTGATCCATCACCTAAAATTAAATTCCAATGGTCAAAAAAGGAAATTACATCACTTGGATAAGTGGTTTTTTGAGCCTGCGTTGAGGTTCCTTTTTTAGTTGAAGTCGCACCATTGGAACAGCTATTTAGTATCAAGCAAAGACCAAGGGCTAAAAATGTTGTTGGTAAAGTGATAAATTTATAATTCATGTTTTTTTGATTTCACAAAGTATATATCTACAATTTTCATTGAACTAATAATACTCTGTCTTATTTCTTCTACTAGGTTTTCTTTTAGAGAAGTTGTTTAAAGTTATTCCCTATGGCTGCGTGTAAGTCATTGACCCCGTGGACCTTCAGCTATTTTTCTTCCCGTAGCTTTGGCTACGAAAAGTAAAATGAGCTTCGTCCACAGAATCAAGCACTAACGCTCGCCTTTAGGCGATAACTTTAAACAACTTCTGATAGCAACTGATCACCAAAGATTAATTGTCCTGATGATATTATTCTAATAGGTGTTTCTACCTTTATTTCTCTGAAGTTGTCCAAAATACTTCTTCTTCAAGCGCAATTAACTAAAAATGGAAATTGGTCAACCAATCAAGAAATTCCCCAAATATAACTTTAATTGTTACTCTGACAAATATTTACAATGATTTTTGTTTGGTGTTTTTCTACGGTAGTGTAAATATAACCTTAGTAAAAGAATCATTTCACTCTATTCGTTTAGATCAATTGATCTGATTTTCTATTTTGGTTAACCAATTAACCTAAGGCAAAGTCCTTCTAAATTTTTGTTTTGTTTTCGAAGAAATTATAGTGAATCTTAATTTTATTCGTTCTTTGACAAATCCCGTGGCCAATGTTAAAATGAAAGCAAAAGTGACCGAAGGAAACGTTGATTTTATTTTATCATTGGGCTATACCACGGGATTTGTCAAAGAACCATTTTATTCTATTGTGTTCTCTTTTCTGTAAGTAGTTCTTTTGATTCTTGTTGAATCTTCGTTCTAAAGGAATGGGTGATTTAGTTAGTTTAGCCTAAACTGATGGACCAAACTGGAGGATTCAACAAGTTTTATTCCTACATCTAATCGACACACATAAAAAATAATCAAAATGTTTGGTGGTTTAATTAGTTCACCCTAAATTGGTGAACCAATTAGGAGATTTGTCCTATTTTATGTCTATATCTAATCGACATATATAAAAATCAATCAAAATGTTTGGTGGTTTAATTAGTTCAGCCTAAATTGGTGAACCAATTGGATATTCGGCGTATTTTTCGTCGATATCTAATCTAGATTAAGTATATAATCAATCATATTTTTTAATAAAATGGAAAAAATAGTAAACATGAAAAATGTATTAACTAAATTCAACAAGAGCATCATTTTAATGGCTGCCTTGTTTTTCTCAGTTACCTTGATCACCTCTTGTGGTGGTGATGACGATGTCACGGTAGACCCTGTTAATCCCGATCCTTCAACGGTTGTTGCAAGTTTCACATCTCAGGTTGATGCTGACAATTCTTTGACGTATGCTTTTACGAACAACTCTGTAGTAAATGGAATTACGGATACTAGTTTTGATTCATCTTGGGATTTTGGTGGAGACGGTACATCTACTGATGAGAACCCTTCACATACCTTTTCTGAGGAAGGTACTTACACTGTAACACTGACTGCAACTGCTTCTGATGGAGTAGAAAACACAACTACTGAAACAATTGAAGTTACTGCACCTAAGAACAGATATGCAGTCATTACCGATACACGAGATGATGATACTGGTGAGCTTAGATTAGCTCCTGTAGATTCTATCCGAAGCGGAAGAATTACTTTTAATTACAGAGTAGCTGAAGGATCTATGATGGATATTCAGGATGGCTTTATTAACGTTTCAGGTAATTCTACAACTGGTGACTTTGCAATGGTTGAAGTAAGACTGAAGGATAATGCGCCACACGAATTCCGTGAAGGAGCTTCTGATGCAACTATTGCAGCTGCTAATTTCCCAGAAGGAATGCCTAACGTTTGGGTTCCTGTTGAGATCAGCTGGTCTGCTGATGGTACCAATTTACCAACGTATAGCGTTGCAATTGGTGGTCAAACTGTAATCACTGATGCAGTAAGTACGACTAACGGTGGTGCAGGTGACGAGCCTGGTCACTTAGAAGCGACTAAAGATGGTGCGCATAATTTCCAATGGAAATATGCTGGAAATTCAGCTATTTCTGATGGTGTATACCATGTTGATGACATCGTGATCTATTCTTCTGATTCAGGTTCTGAAGTAGTATTTTGGGAAGATAACTTCCAAGGTTATACTGCAGGAGATAACTTGGATCCTATAGATGCTGATGGAAATGTTACTAATGATGCTTCTCCTTATCACCAAAACAGTACAGACGTTACTGTAGGGGAAGATCAATAATCTTTTAGTAAGTTAATGATTTGTATGGAACATAAAGTTCCATTTATAAAAGAGGAGTGTCTATTCAGGCATTCCTCTTTTTGTTTTAGAATACATTTGTGGTTCTTTATCCTCTCCCCAAAAGACAGCTTAGCTATCAAATCTTTAGCTGAACTGGAACTAACTATGTTTCGAATTATAATTTTATCTCCCGAATTCTGATAAGGAAGTTAGAGCATGTTTAAATTTCCATTTAATTGCAAATCAATATTTTATGAACCTCGCGTCCAATTTTAGAATTCAGTTAGCTTGCTAAACTCATTAAAAAATTGTTAGCGAGAACCATAAACTCTTGATTTTCATTGGAAACTAAATTTAAACATGCTCTTATTTAAAAATGAATTATGCATATTCAACGATTATTATTTCTAACTTTTTGTCTTTTTGGTGTTCACTTAACTCATGGTCAAAATGCCTCTCAATGGGTCTACTTAGATCAAGGTGAATTAACTTATGTTCCTTTCGCTATGGAAGGGCAATCCAATGAGGTGAACACCATTCCAGACTTTTCTTATGCTGGTTATATGGGAGGAGGCGTTTCACTACCTACTGACATTCCAGTTAAGGTTACAGTTATCCCCGAGGAGGGAGATGATGCACAAAGAATCCAGGATGCGATAGATCTAGTCGAAGCACTGGAACCTGATGAAAATGGATTTCGAGGAGTAGTACTAATTAAAGCAGGGCATTATAGTTTAGAAAACTTTTTGGCAATCAGAGCCTCCGGAGTAGTTTTGAGAGGTGAAGGCCAAGGACTAAATGGAACTGTTCTACATTCAAACCCGCGAGGTAAACATAGTATTATCAGCATTTTGGGTTCAAGTGGGATTAGTAAAAATGCACAATCCGAACAAACTATACTAACCGATTATGTACCAGTAGGATCCTATTCCTTTGAGGTTGCGGATGCATCCGATTTTGAAGTGGGAGAAAAAATTGTAGTCACCAGAAAACCAAACCAGTTCTGGATCGATGAATTAGGTATGGATCAAGAAACCTTATGTGGAGGAGAAAGTGGATGCGTAGGCTGGACACCCAGCTCTTATACAATTGATCACGAACGAATAATTACGGCTATTTCTGACAACACTATTTTCATAAATATTCCTATAGTTGATGTGATGGAAGCGATATATGGTGGTGGGTCAATTTCGAAAATTCAATCATCAAGCCGCATCAGTCATTGCGGTATTGAAAACATGAGAATCCAATCTTTTTATGATGGTAATTTAGATGAGTCGCATGCTTGGACTGCTGTGAGACTAAGAGATTCAGAAAATTGTTGGGTAAAACAAGTAACAGGTCAATACCTTGTCTTTAGCACTGTAAATATTGAAGATGCTAATTTTACGACCGTTCAAGATTGCGCATATATTGACCCTAAGTCTCCTGTTTTAGGAGGCAGAAGATATTCTTTTGCGATACAAGAGGGATTGGGAAATCTATTTCAACGCTGTTATGCAAAAAACGGGCGACATGATTTTGTAACAGGATCAAGAGTCACAGGACCAAATGTCTTTTTGGATGGTCTTGCGGAAAGTGCTCAATCAGATATTGGTCCTCATCATAGATGGGCTACGGGTACTCTTTTTGATAACCTTCGCGGAGGTTCTACAAGGGTTTGGAACCGAGGTAGCGCTGGTACTGGACACGGATGGTCCGGTGCTCAAACCATGTTTTGGAATATCGCATCTTATAACGGAGAGTTTCGGGTAGACAGTCCACATGGTTCCATAAATTGGGGCATCGGCTGTATCGGTACTAATCAGACAGGAGAAGGTTATTGGGAAAGTTGGGGTACTAATGTGCAACCGAGAAGTCTTTATATCCAGCAGTTAGAAGATCGATTGGGCGACAGTGCCGTTGATAATATTTTAATTCCTGAGCAGCAATCAGGAGAAATATATGATTTATTAGCTGCATGGGGTGGAGATGGAAATTTTTATGATGGAGGATTTTTTGGGGAGATACCTAATGTAAGTTTTATAACCCCGACTGATACTATTGATGTGTCCATTTGGGAAGGAGGTGATATTCAAGTTGCGGCTTCGGATAGTGATGGAACTGTTGAAAATGTGAAGTTGCTTATCAATGGAGAACCCGTTGGGACAGATGATGAAGCACCTTACATATTCACTAATTTAACGACTACGATTCAGAATCTTTCTCATGAAGTACATTACTTACAGGCTATTGCTACGGACAATAATGGGTATACAAACGTTACTAGAGTAGCTATCTTAGGAGGAGATCCGCCGCCATCCGAAGAGGAGGAAGAAGAGGAGGAACAAGAGCGATTGGAAATACTCGTATATCCAAACCCAACGCAAAACCAAGAACTAAGCATTGAAATGAAGGAGATGGGATCTTATACCGTCAGGATTTTTGATTTACATGGTCGAACGGTAGATCACTTTAAGTTTGAAGGAATTGGTTATCAGCACAAATGTAAAAATACAGCGCAAGGAATTTATATTCTAGAAATTCAGGACACAGAAGATGTTCTCTTTAAAAGGAAGTTCATCATTCAGTAATAGATGTGTTATTTGTCCTAGAACTTTAAAACTTGTGACAACACATCTCGAAATCTATTCATGAAGTTTTCGACTATTGAAAAACAAAATATTAGGGGAACAAATGATAATAAAAAAATATATTTTATTGACCTCAAATTGGTTGACCAATTATTGCTTAATTATTACACAGTTTCGTAAATTTGACAATCATTGGATGAAAACCATCCAACCTAAGAAAGAATCTAGTCGTTTTGAAGAACTACAGCTAGCTTTACTAAGTGAAGTTGTTAAAAAATCCATAATGCTTAAACAGCTTCAGCGTTTTTGCGATTAGAAAACATTTTAACCTATAATCTTCTAAATTTATTAACTAATGAATTATTTTTTACAAAAAATTATTAAACGTACCAAAGAAGCGGTCTGGCTCATTGCTCTGTTTATCTGCTTTGGTTCTATGAGTGCAAATGCACAAGAAGTCATTAGCGGTAAGGTCACTAGTGAAAGCGGTGACGCTTTAATTGGAGTTACAGTTATTGTTAAAGGAACTAATGTAGGTACAGCTACTGATGTCGATGGTGGTTTTAGTGTACAAGCAGCCTCAGACGCTGTACTGGAATTTTCATACACAGGTTATGAAACGCAAAACGTCTCTGTAAATGGACAAAAAAACCTCAATATCACCTTAGGTGTAAATGAAGAAATATTAGAGGAAGTTGTAGTCATCGGTTATGGAACTGTAAAAAAGAGTGATGTCACGGGTAGTGTATCCTCTGTAAATTCTAAAGAATTACAAGCCTTTCCATTATTAAATGCTGGGCAAGCACTTCAAGGTCGTGCGGCCGGAGTAGTTGTTCAAACACAGAATGGTGGTGAACCCGGTGCGGATATCTCTATTCGAGTTCGAGGTAGTTCATCACTTAATGCAAGTAGTGACCCACTTGTAGTGGTTGACGGTTTCGTTGGAGCTGCTTTTCCGCAACAAAATGACATTGAGTCGGTAGAGATATTGAAAGATGCATCTGCTACTGCAATTTATGGATCAAGAGGTTCTGGAGGAGTTATTCTTGTAACTACTAAAAAAGGTAAGACAGGAAAAACAACCGTAGAGCTTAACTCTAGTTACTCTTCTCAAGAAACGACCAATAGATTAGATTTGCTTGATGCAAACGGATTTGCTCAATATCAAAATATGATCCGTTCTAATGCAGGAGATCCTCCTTATGCGCAAGGATCAGCTAAAACAGATTGGCAAGACGAAATTTATAGAATTGGAAATACACAAAACCACCAACTCTCCGTTTCTGGAGGTAGTGAAAATGTGAACTACTATGTATCTGGTACTTATTTTAACCAAACAGGTATCATTGTTAATTCTGAGTTCGAAAAAATTCAGTTTCTAGCAAACGTAGATGCAAAAGTTGGTAAAAGATTAAAAATTGGAATGAACAGCATTGCTAGTCGAAGTGATCAAGATGGTGTTTCAACTCAATCGACAGGAAGTGATGCTATTGGTTCTGTAAACGGTGGTGGAGACGACGTTGTTTCTTTAGCGTTCAGATTTGCGCCTGATGTTGGACGATTTGATGACGAAGGAAATTTTTCTCAAAATACAGTGGGAGATGATATAGAAAATCCGTGGGCTGTAGCAACACAGATTACGAATGAAACCAAAACGGATAATTCAAGAACGAATGTGTATGCAGATTTTGAGATCTTGAAGGGATTGAATTTTAAAACTACTTTGGGTTACAGAACTCAAAACAGTACGGAAGGTTATTTTAAACCACAAACATTTGTTCTTTCTGCTGGTGGAGCCTTTCTAGAATCGGTAAAGAGAACAAGACTACTTAATGAAAATTACTTAACGTATACCAAAGGAGTTGGGAAAGGTAATGTAACAGCAACAGTTGGTCATTCATACCAAAAAAGTACCACTGAAGGATTTGAAGCAGGTGCACGAGGACTATTGACTGATGCGTTTTCATGGTATAACCTAGAAGCGGGGCAGATCGATCAGCGTACTGTTGATTCTCGTTTCTCTGAATCAGAAATAGAGTCTGTTTTTGGTCGAGTTAATTTTGATTGGGCTGACAAATACCTACTTACTACTACTGTTCGTAGAGATGGAGCATCAAACTTTGCAGCAAATAATAAATATGCAATTTTCCCTTCTGTTGCACTTGGATGGAAGGTGTCAAGAGAAAGTTTCTTGATCGATAACAAGACAATTTCTAACCTTAAGATTAGAGCTAGTTATGGTTTAACGGGTAATCAAGCTATTGGCCCTTACGAGTCACTTTCAATCTATCGTGTTCAGCCACCTTCAGAGGTTGGTGGAGAATTTGGTGTAAACCTAGCTCGTGAAGCAAACCCAAATTTGAAGTGGGAAACTTCATACCAAACAAACCTAGGAATGGATGTTGGTTTATGGCAAGATAGAATTACATTTAGTCTAGACTATTACAACATTGACACAGAAGATTTGTTAGCTGTAGATAGAGCATCTAATTTTTACTTAGGAACATCTGATTTAGACGTTCTTAGAAATGTTGGTTCTATTAATAATCGTGGAATTGAGGTTTCTTTAACTTCAAACAACATCAATAAAAGAGATTTTAGATGGACTACTAATTTTAACTTTTCAAGAAACAGAAATAAAATAGTGGCCTTATCTGGAGGATCAGAGATTTTAGGTAGTGGTGCTCCTGGTTATTTCGCCGGTGGTAATACCTACATCTTACGAGAGGGTGAAGCGCTTGGTTTATTTTGGGGATTAGATTACCAAGGTGTATATCAAGGTGGTGCTATTCCTGACGGTACAGCTTTACTAGAATCGTCTTTAGATGAAGATGGAAACGCAATACCTGGAGAGCCTATGTTCGCTGAAGTTCTAGATGAAGAAGGTAGTTTTAATGGCGTAATTGATGACAATGACAGACAGATTATTGGGGATCCAAATCCAGACTTTAACTTTGGTATTACCAATACTTTTACTTACAAAAACTTTGATCTAAATATCTTTTTTCAAGGGGCTGTAGGTGGAGACATTTATAACCTGACAGCTGTTCAATTATATAATGGTGACAGTAATGGCTTAACAGATGTATTAAACGCTTGGACACCTGAGAACACAAATACTGATATACCTAGAGCAGGCATTAGAGGAAGAGAGCGCTCATCTCGTTTCGTAGAAGACGGAACTTATGTAAGACTTAAGAATTTATCATTAGGTTATAGTTTACCTACTAATAACATTTTGCAAAAAGCAGGAATCAGTTCAGCAAGACTTTCTATTAGTGCTCAGAACTTACTAACCTTCACAAACTATTCTGGATTGGATCCTGAAGTAAGTTACTTTGGTAGTGGTGGTGAAAGAAGTGGAGATGATAATGTTATTCAAGGACACGATTTTGGTAATTACCCTAACCTTAGGTCATTTACTTTTGGTGTCAACTTAAGATTCTAAATCAATAAAAAATTATTAAAATGAAAAAGTATAACTATTTATTCGCCTTGATACTTGGTTTATCAATAGTGGGATGTTCGAGTTTAGAAGAAGATGCGATAAGTCAATTAGAGCCAGATGAGCGAACGGTCGATTTGGAAACAGTCGAAACTACGATTGCTGGTGCGTATGCCAATTTACCTGCTAGAGCTTTCATGTCTAGAGGTATGGGCTTAACAACGATGCTGCGTTCAGATATGGTAGCGATTGGAAATCCTACAACTGCAGCTGAAAGAATTGAACACGATCTATTTGCTGTTTCAGCGAGTAATCCACTCCTTTTAAATCAGTCTGATCCTGAAAGAAGTTTTTGGCCTCGCCTCTATCAAGTAGTAAGAGGTGCCAATGAAACCCTTCGAGAGTTAGAGGTTCTTGAAGAGCAAGATGCAGGGGTAAAAGAAGAGATTGAAGGACGAGCGCGATTCATCAGAGCTATGGCTTACTACCACTTGGTCAGACTTTTTGGAGACATTCCATATTTGGATGAAACCACTACTACTGTGGATGCAACAGTGGCAGAAAGAACACCTGTGGCAACTGTGTATGAAAACATCATCGCAGATTTTGAATTTGCTAAAGAGTGGTTGCCAAACTCACGAGCTGATAGATCCCTTCCTGGGAAAGCAGCAGCTAGTGCTTTTCTGGCTAGTGCTTACCTCACCATTGGAGAATATCAATCAGCCTACGATGAAGCGACGGATATCATTAACAAGGCAGGAACATACGACTTAGCATTGGAGCCAGATTATCGTAATATCTTTCATGCAGAGAATACCGATTTTTCTTCGGAGCCAATTTTCGTAATAGACTTCGTTGGAACTAATATTAATGATGAGTCTAGAGATTATCTTGCTGCCTTTACAGGTTTCTACGGTCAAGCAACCTACTACCCTTCTGGTGGATGGTCTGTTATGGTACCATCTCTAAAAGTATATGAAACTTGGGATGATGGAGACTACAGAAAACAAGTAAATTTGGATGATACCGCAGTTGACAACAGTGGTAATGTGCTGAACTATACTGAATTCTCTACCTTGGATCCTCGAAATACGAATCGTCCACATATTTCTAAGTACACTGCTATGGCGGGCGATTTACCGCAAGCGAATACTAGCGGACGAGACTCGGAATCTAACTACCAGTTGATGCGTTATGCAGAAGTACTTTTAATTGCTGCTGAGGCTGCTGTTGAAATTGGTCGAACGGGAGAAGCTGATACATGGATTAATATGGTTAGAGAACGAGCAAGAAATGGTGATGGAACCGGTACTCCAAGTGCTGTACCTGCGGATATCTCAGGAACTACAGTGGCAGATGTACTAGAGGAAAGAAGATTAGAGCTTGCCTTTGAGCAGAAAAGATGGTACGATATAGTGAGAAGAAAATTAGGAGATGAAGCATTCGGACCAAATGGTCTTGAAACGCGAAACTTTGATTCATCTAAAGACTACTTACTACCAATTCCACCATTCGAAATAGCCAATAATCCTAACTTGACCCAAAATCCTGGTTACTAGTTAGCTGATTAATAAAAATATTCCTTCTTTGACAAAATGACGTGATTGCTCAAAACACAGAATTCGTCAAAGAACTAAAGTCTTAAGGAGTCTTCCATTTGAAAATGGGAGGCTCTTTTTTTTGGAAGTTGTTTTCATCATACACTTCCTTATGCTCCTTGTAAAAAGGATATTTTCATTTAGTCCTATGAAAAAGATCAAAGTCATAACAACTCCCCTAGTCCACAAAACGGTTTCACTTTCGTAAAACGCTGTAATCGCTCATTCCATACTGGTTAACCAAATCCTAGAATAAAAGATTGTTTGCCAAATAATCAATTAATACGGTCATACCGCAAGCTCTTGCTAAATGTCAACTAAACGCATATTTGGATGAAAAACGATCATTTCCTGCAACTTTCCTATATCTAATTAGTTCATTTTATTACCCTTATAAGTTTTCTCTTAAAGAAATGTCATTTAATGTCCTTTAATTATCGACTGAGTATATATGTTAGAAACTATTAAATTCATATATTGCAATTGGTTGACCAATTTTAATGGTTACAAATAGCATTTTTAAAATGACTTCGCTATTTTACTTAAACTTTTTTCAAAAATTTCAATTATGAAAGCTATCTATCGATTCCTACGCTTAGGACAAATTGAATTTTCTTTTATGCCTTCTCTTTCTAAATGTATATTGCTGCTATTCGTATGTAGCACCTTTGCTAGTTCTGCGACGGCACAAATTTTAGATCCAAACCTTCCGCCAAGCGGAAACTTCGATCTTTCATATTGGAAACTTACCCGCCCAAATCAACAAGAAATAGATGAGGACAACCTCTCAAATGGCTTCGAAGTGGATGGCGAGTTCTATACCGATCCGGTTACTGGTGCCATGGTCTTTTGGTGTCCCAATAATGGTATGACAGGAGGCAGCACATATCCAAGAAACGAGCTAAGAGAGATGATCCGAATGGGAGATACCAGCATAGGTACTCAAGGAATAAATAAAAACAACTGGGTATTTTCTTCTTCTACAATAGAAAACCAGGAAGCTGCTGGAGGAGTAGATGGTATTATGACTGCCACCGTGGCTGTAGATCATGTATCTGAAACTTCTGATGAGAGTTTTAAGGTTGGCCGTACCATTGTCGGACAAATACACGCCTCCAATGACGAGCCTTGTCGATTGTATTATCGCAAATTGCCTGGCAACACAAAGGGGTCAATTTATTTAGCTCATGAACCTACTACAAGTGCTGAACAATGGTACGACATGATTGGTAGTAGAGCTGATAATGCACCAGATCCAGTAGATGGAATTGCTTTAGGCGAACAATTTAGTTACGAGATTAAAGTAATTGGTAATTTACTAACTGTAACCATTATGAGAGATGCTTATCCTGATGTTGTTCAACAAGTAGATATGACAGATAGTGGCTTTGCGGATGATTGGATGTACTTCAAAGCAGGAAACTATAATCAGAACAATGCTGGAAATTCAGGTGAATATGCTCAAGTATCTTTCTTCGCTTTAGATGTTACGCACTTTGCCCCTACTCCACCAACGGCTTATTTGGCCCCATCTGACATACCAAGATTTCAACCTTTCCTTGCAGAATGCAAACTTCAAGCACCTACTAGTTCTACGGCAGCTGACAATAATTCACTTAACAGTGGTTATACACACCCTCAATATTTCTATGTAGTTGATGGTGATAAGGTATTATTTAATCAAACTGGTGATAGCCAACGAACAGAACTTCGATATGAAGCGAATTGGGATCTTACACAAGGTAACCGATCGCTACACGGAAGACTTGACATTGTAGATCAGACTTGTGATCAGGTTACTGTATTGCAAATTCACGATGATGCAAATGCAGGTAGTGGACCAAATAAACCATTATTAAGAATCTATAAGCATTTGACAAAAGTACCTGTCAATCACTTGTGGGCAGCAATCAAAACAGATGCTGGAGGGGCTAACACAACTCATGTAGATCTTGGTGAAGATCCTGGTGGATATTTTAACTGCGATGTTCGATTGGTTAATGGAAATATGATTATTGATTTTGAGGGACAAGAAATGGTAAACATGGATGTCTCTTACTGGACATGGCCTAGTTACTGGAAAGCAGGCGTTTACCTTCAGGATAGTGGTGAAGCAACTGCCTATTTTGACGAACTTTTTGAAGAAGATGGATCGCCACAAAACTATTTTCCATCTGTTAGTATAACCGATCCGATCAATGGTACTAACTTTTTACCTAACAGTGACGTCACGATTAACGTTGATGCAGAAGATTCTGATGGAACGGTAACAATGGTCGAATTTTTTGAAGGAGGTAGTAATAAAATTGGAGAAGATTTTACCGCTCCCTATTCATTTACATGGACAAATGTACCTGAAGGAGCATATACGTTGACAGCCAAAGCTACTGATAATGAAGAAGGATCAAAAACATCATTAAGTACCAACATTACCGTTCAGATTCCGATCAATGTAACTGGTGTAGACTTGACTGAGCTTACCGGACCAATTTCTGTTGGAGCAATCCTTCAATTAGAAACACTCGTTTCTCCTGGAGATGCAACCAATCAAAATTTGTTTTTTGAAAGTGACGATACAAGCGTTGCTGGGGTAAATCCAAACGGCTTACTGACAGCAATTTCTGAAGGAGAAGTCACCATCACAGTGACAACAGCTGACGGAGGATTTACTGATTCGCAAACCATACAAGTACTGACTCCTTCCAACGAATTCAACTGGGCATTCGCTCAACCCATTCAAGGTACCGGTACTCCAGATGGTAACAACGTTCCATCTAGGCTTGTGGATGATAATACCGATACACGTTGGTCTGTACAAGACTTTCCAAAATCAGCTACAGTTGATCTAGGAGGATTCATACTGATAACTCAAACAGAAATTACATGCTACCAAGATAGAGCCTATCACTTGACTATTGAAGGTGCTATAGAAGAAGGTGGACCCTTTACCACAATCATAGACAGATCAAATAATAATATCCCAGGTACTCCTACTGCTCCAATTATCAATTCAGTTGATAGTGTTGAAGCCAGATTTGTAAGAGTAACCGTATCAGGTGCAGAAGTTTACACTGGACCATGGGTAAGTCTTACGGAATTGAGAGTGTTTGGTGAAGGTGAGCGGATATTCATAAACGTGGATGAATTAGCTGATGAAAAAGTATTGATATCTCCCAATCCTGCTTCATCTATCGTAACAATAGAAGCTACAGAAGAATACAATACCCTCTCTGTTTATGACATATCAGGAAAACTGATGCTCAAGAGAACAATCAATAAGTTAGAAACACTAGATATAAGTGAGTTTCAATCCGGTGTGTATGTCGTTAAACTTGAAGGCAATGATAAGCCTGCAGTTCGTAAGTTTATAAAACAATAAACATTTGATTTCACGAAAGTGGGATAAGTGTATTTTTATCCGTAAAAAATACACTTATCCCCTCCCCTTCCTACTAATAAACAAAGTCCACACTCAACCTTGATTAAATACTATCCCATGAAACTTCCGCTGCTGTTTTCCTTTCTATTCCTTAGTATTCTGCTAAGTGCACAAACTCGCTATGATGTTTCATCTGGTGCTGAATTCAACACGGCTCAAGAGCAGGCAAGTGCAGGGGATACCATTGTTTGGGAATCAGGAACTTATTCCAATACTAGTATGAGTATTGACAAAGATGGATTAATAGTGACTGCAGAACCCTACGGAACTGTATTGTTTAATGAAGTATCTAGAGTTGTCATAAATGCCGATGATATTACTTTTGCTGGCTTTCAATATGTAGGAGGTTTTGTTGGAACTTTAGATGTCATTAAAGTTTATGGAAGTGATGTGTTGATTACTCATGTAAACATTCAGAATTACACGAGCTACAAGTATCTCAGGGTGTATGAAGAATCTAGAAGGACGACCATCAGCTATTGTAACTTTGAGAATCGACTCAACTTAGATGATCAGAATATCCTCTCCATTTTGGTCGATAATGAACCTGGCTATCACAAAATTCAACATTGTTCCTTTAAAAATTTCGATGGCACGGGCAATGACATGGGTATTGAACCAATCAGAATTGGGGTCAGTTCACAAGGAAATTTAGATAGTCGTACTCTTGTGGAGTATTGTTACTTTACGAATTGCAATGGAGATGGTGAAATCATTTCGCATAAGTCTAGACAAAATGTATATCGCTACAACACCTTTGAAAACAACCCAGTAGCTGAGCTTGTACTAAGACATGGTGATGAAGGAATCGTTTACGGCAATTTTTTCCTGAATAATATGGGAGGAATTCGAGTACGAGAAGGATCTAGTCATTTCATTTATAACAACTATTTTGAAGGGTTAAACTCAAGAACAATTTACTTACAAAACGATCCTTCTGACCCTTTGTCGGACATTCACATTTATCATAACACAATTATCGATTCAGATCGGGTAAGGTTAGGTAGTAACGGAAGTAACCCGCCTACCAATGTTACCATTGCCAATAATATTTTCACCAACTCCACGGGGTCAATATTTAGCGAAGATACTGAAAATGAAACCTGGATTGGTAACCTTTATTTTGGTACTCTTGGAATTAATTCTCCATCGACTGGACTTTCAAATACAAACCCTGAGCTTTCTGAAAATGCGGAAGGTTTTTTTCAGCCAGCGTCCAACAGTCCGGTTATTGGCGCAGCTAGTGGTGGCTATCCAGTAGTTCCTCTTTATCCAGGTATGGATTATGATAATGAAATAGGGTTGGATTTGATGAAAGAATCGAGACCGGTGTCAATAACTGATCGAGCGATTGGTGCTTCTGAATTTTCATCAACAATTGATGTTCAACCACATGCTACTGAGATGAACACGGGGCCTTCATATTTATTCGATAACCTTGTTGATTATGTAACTGCAAATGTAGCACAACTTTATATTGGAGAAGATGGAGAAAATCGGTCTATTATGGTTTCTAGCAATATTGATTGGACAGTAACGAGCAGCACAAACTGGATATCAACGAACCTTTCATCAGGATCAGGAGACTCCCAACTCAATATAACAATTGATCTGAACCAAGAGACCGTTAATCGATCAGGAACAGTTACCATTACCGGTGGTACACAATCGGTGACTATTGATGTATTTCAAGATGCTGGCGGGCCGGTTGCTGTTATCGAAAACTTTGAAAGTGAGGTACTTCTTTTTCCAAACCCTACAGATGGAAGGATAAGATTAAGTAATTTACCATCAGGAAACTACAGCTCGCTTGTAGAGTTAGTGGACCTAAATGGAAGAAGTCTTTCCTCTAAGGAATACCAAATAAGTGATAAAGAATTGGTGATTGGTTTGGACGAATTAGTGCCTGGCACTTATTTGTTGAATCTAAAATTCAGAAATGAATCTGGCACTTTCAACACTGTATTAACGCGTAAATTTGTCAGAAATTAAAACCTTTTTTTTGATACTACCCTTTCATAATTGAAGCTGTTAAAAATTAAAACAACTTCATTACATGGATTTAAATGAGGTACTAAAGTCAACTACGTCATTGAGATGCTGTTCCATCATCTTGCTGGCTGCCTCTCCATCTTTCTTGATAATATGTTCTAGAATTTTCTGATGTTCGTGAAATGCTTTGAATTCTGTGTCCGCATCACAAACTTTATACTGGATGAAGTTTTTTACAATGTCTGGTGTTATAATCAACATCAAAGATTTGAGCACTGCATTTTTGGAAGCTTCTGCTATTTTCAAGTGAAACATTAAATCTTCTTCAACTCCCGGCTTGTTGTTTTTCAATTGTAGTTCATATGCATCTAGTGCTTTTTTCATCTCTACAATATCATCATCAGTTCTGCGCTCTGCAGCAAGTCTCGCTCCGCTAGTTTCTAAAATAACTCTGGTTTCCACCAAAGAGGTAAAATCAGAAGTTTCCAATTTCAAAACATCTGTGATCAAGCCCTCAAGAGCTGTTAATCCCATACCTGCGACTACAGTTCCACTTTGTGGGAGCGTTTTTAGAATACCATAAAATTCAAGTTTCCTAATCGCATCTCTTAAATGTGAACGACTTACTCCTAGTTTTTCAGCTAATTTTCGTTCAGATGGAAGACGGTCTCCTGGTTTTAATTGACCACTAGTAATCAAGTTACGTATCTGCCTAATAATTTTATCAATAGGACTTTCCGTTTTAATTTCAGTAAAATTTTCGAGCATTAGTTTGTCTTAGATATAGTTAGTATAATATGATAAACTGAATTGGTTAACCAAATCAGCTATAAACATGAATAAATATAAGTTTTATTCTGCTTAATGCAAATTTTCTGTCTACAATCAAAAGGATTTTTGCTTTTCAATCCATTTTCAGCTTGGATAGAAGGATAAAAATATTATATTTGTTTAGTATTAATTGGTTGACCAATTCAAAAATGTGAAAAACGAAGAATTTTATACTCTAATTCCGTTTCAGTTACCGAAATGTAATAATTTCTCCTTCGCACAAAAAGTCAACTACATTATTTAGCTCGTCCCACAAACTGATTCGTTACAACTAAGCTATTGCCACAATTTGAATGCGATTGACATTTATCCAAAATGGGTAAACCTGTCTATAATCGAGCTATCATTCATTTGCTTACATCTTAGCGGATATTGATTTAGTTAGATAATAAATGATTTATAAAACCAGATGAACCATTCATATATCTCCAACTTTTCAATTCCAATTATTTGAAATTCAAACCCACTAATGATTATTGGTAATATCTCTATAATCATTGTTATACCTTAATTCTAAAAAAAAAATCATGAGAATTTTAACCTTTTTACTTTTCTTCATCCCCTTTGTGGCAAACGCACAAATTTGGGCTGAAGATTTTGATGGTAGCAATACCACCAATCCCATTATTAACCCAGACCAATGCTTTGATACAGGATCTATGACAGATTACTTTGACGTAGTATGCCCTGACGGTGTAGGTTGTACCAATGAAGTCCCTTCAGCCTATATTTACAATAATGCATCTGGCCAACACTTTGGTGTTAGAGATATGGATGCCTCTCCATGTTCTAGTACACAGAACAAGACATTTAGTTTTACAGATATAGATGTTTCGTCTTGTGCGAGTACATCTGTCCTGTATGTTTGCTTCGAAGTAGCGGAAACTCGTAATATGGGTGATGCTGCTGGAGCGGAATGGGGTTCAAGTAATAATAGGGAAGATACCTGGGATGGTAATTCTTATCTACACTTAGATGCTAAAATAGATGGTAATGCCTTTACACCAGTAACAGCAATTACCAATCAAACTATCGTTCGTAGTGGAAGTAACACTAGATCGGATGTACGACCAGGTATTGATGTAAACTGTAGCGGAGAATCCGGCGACGCTGGAGAACCAGAACTGACAGATACTTTCACAAAATATTGTTTTGAACTACCAACTTCTGGGCTTGCTTTATCGCTAAACTTTGAAGTCAACGGCTTAAACACGCAAGGAGAAGATTTAGCAATAGATAACATAGAAGTTTACTGTGAAGCAACACCAGCTGATGGTACATTATTAGATGCCTGCACACCATGGGTGCCTGGTCTTCCTTCTAACTGTGTTACACAATCTATATTCTTGGAAAATTTTGACGGTTCTAACACAACCAATCCACCTATACTTCCTGCTTGCGACGCTACTCCAAGTAGAGATTACTTAGGTATTGTTTGTAATAATGGCGCTGGTTGTTCAAATGAAATTAACTCAGACTATTTATATTTTGGAGCATCAGGTCAGTACTTTGGTGTTCGTGATATGGATAATGTTTGTGGAGGTTCAATTGATGAAACACTTAGCTTTACCGGAATTGATATCTCGGCTTGCTCTGGGCCAGTTAATCAACTTTATCTATGTTTTGACATGGCAGAAAGTCAACCTAACAATGGTCGAGAGATGACAGGAACTCCTCCAATTGAAGATAGTTGGGATGGAAACTCTAATATTAATTTTATGGTCAGTATTGACGGTTGTCCTTTTGAAGAAGTTACGGCACTTGAATCTTCTAATGGCACCAATTCAAGACCTGGTATTGATACAAACTGTGGTGGCGGTAGTGCAACAACCGATCACTTACTTAGTGATAACTTTCAAACGTTTTGCTTTTTATTAACATCCGTTGGTAGTACACTAGATCTTAATATTCAAGTGATTGGATTAAACACAGATGGAGAGGATGTTGCTATTGATAATATTGAAGTAATTTGCTCCAATAGTCCTGCCTGCTTACCAACCTCCCCTATTGTAGCTTGTGCTGTTGCTGAACCACTTGCAATCACTTGTCCAGCTAACGTAACTATCGGTTGCGGTGAATCAACTGATCCAGCTGATACAGGAACCGCAACGGCTCCAGATGTATGTCCTGCTACAGTGATTACTTTCGCTGATGTATCTACTCAGGGTCAAGGTTGTAATGCTTCTAGCTATATCATTACCCGTACTTGGACCGCTACTGCAAACAATGGTGCTGTAGAAACTTGCGATCAGATCATCACAGTCCAAGATAATGGTGCTCCTTCTATTAGCTGTCCTCCAAACGTTACGGTTGAATGCGATCAACCAACTGATCCTGGAGCAACTGGTAATGCAACTGCAACTGGTGACAACTGTGCAGCTGATACAGAATTAGTCATAACTTTTGTTGATGTAAGTGGTCAAACGGCAGATGGATGTGCAAACGATAGCTACATCATCACTAGAACATGGACGGTAACTGACCCTTGTGGAAACACAACGACTTGCGAACAATTAATTACAGTTGAGGATTCTACCCCACCAACGATTGTTTGCCCTGCAAATACAACAATCGAATGTGATGAATCAGTTCTACCAAATTTAACTGGTTCAGGAACAGCAACTGCTGCTAGTGCAGCAAATGTGCTAACTTGGTCTGATGGAACCTCTGGTTTTATTGGAGATGTAGCAT
>CALGLS010000213.1 GCA_937959375.1 uncultured Saprospiraceae bacterium | reverse complement strand
CTTCCATTCCAGCGTATTCTTTTAGGTTTAAATAAAGCATTTCATTCACCGGATTCGGAAACAAATCAAACTGATCTAAATTTACATCAAATACGATTCGCTTCACCGTCGAAAGTCGGAAACTACCATCGCTGTAAACTTGTCGCAGACGATAATAATTTACTCCTTGAATTGGACTTAGGTCAAGTTCCTCGTAGTAACGAGCAGCATCTGTGGTTCCTTCTTTCTCTACCTTTCTTAGCTGCTCAAAGTATTCACCATCTAAGGATCGTTCGATTACGAAATGATCATTTTTGTAGTCTGTATTCGTCACCCAATTCAGTGCAACTTCTCGCCCTGACTTCATCGCATTAAAGTATAAAGCTTCGGAGCTTCCCACTAAACTACTTCCATGTAAATTAATCACCACCGTATAATCTTCTACCTCACCAAAAGGGAAGGTTTCACATGGTGTTGCAAAAGCTTCTTTCTTCATAGACACACGCATACGCGTTGCGCCAAGCGAGGCATTCGCAGGAATAGCAATGTTCCCAACTGCAGAATTTGGTGTAGAGTTAGAAGGTCCCGCTGGGATGATCGCTTCAAAAACCATTTCACCTGCATCTGTAAAATCATTGTCACCATTGTAGTCAATCCAAACGCGAACATACTCATCCCATTGGGTATAACTAAAACCCGGCGTTAAACTAAAAGTATAACTATTGGTTGTTTCCACAGTAGTCACCTCATCCGTAAAATCACTATATCGTTTCTTTCCTGAATCATTATTAATCTCATTGAAGGTCACATTGCTAATCCACTGCTGCCAAGGAGCATCACCCTGTGATTCACAATAATCTTCCTGCGGCGCATCTGCTTCTACCGTAATCGTAAAACTGCAAGTAACCGGATTGTCACAAGCATCATTTGCCTCGTAAGTAATCACATGCGTTCCAATTGGAAAGCTACTTCCTGATGGTGATCCACCCGATTGGCTAATGGTCAAACCACCTCCCGAACAAGTTGTTTCCGCAGTAGCAGCTGACCAAGAAACAACTGCACTTCCTGTTCCTGGCGTTTCACTAACCGTGATATTGGATGGACAATCCATGGTAATGGTTGCTGGATTATCTTGCACTTCTATCGTAAAACTACAAACCTGTATACCACCACATTCATCCATCGCTTCGTAAGTAATGGTATAAATACCCGCCGCTTGCGCAGAGCCATTGGTCGGACCTCCAGTCTGAACCAAATCAATACTACTTCCTCCACCACAGTCCAATTCCATTACATAATATTTATGCACATTTCCTGAATAGATTCCCCATCGTTGAGAACTCCAAGGAGCTTTGAATACATAATCATTGCTTGCTGTATTGTTTGCACTGCTAGAGAAGTTCGTATATCCTAAAGGCGCTCCATTTACCCATGTTAAATCTCCTTCTGAATTTGCATCAGTCAATCCGATATGAATTACGGTAGAAATATTATCACCTAAAAAATCGTCTTCCGCTTCATCTTCAACCACTACCAGATGTCCATCATAAGTTTCGCAATTAGCTTGTGCAACTGGCCATGGTTCTTTTTCATCTGATAAGAAATACTCTGAATCACCAAAGCTTCCAAAAACGGTAAAACCAGCTGGCACTGTTCCGCAATTCGGATTAGCCGTTCCTCCTCCGCAGGTAGTTGATGTATTTGGTAATGACCAAGTAATCGGCATAGAGGTCGCGCCTTGCGGCAAAACAAGTACCTGATCTACTGGGCAGGTCATCGTCAAAGTTCCTGATCCATCTAAAACTGTAATTTCGAAACTACAAGAAATCACGTTGCCACAACCATCGGTAGCTTCATAAGTAATCGTGGTATTCCCTAATGAAAATTCACTTCCACTTGGATCTCCTGAGGTCTGCGTTGTACTCACTGCTCCTGTTGTACAGGTACTTGATCCTTCTGGGCTATCCCAGAAAACCGTAACCGTTGTTGCTCCCGCTAATGCAGTTACTGTTATGTCCTCAGGACAATCTAGTGTAAGTGTTCCGTTATCAATCAATACAGTTACATCGAAGGAGCAGTTGATAACATTTCCACAATCATCGGTGGCGGAGTACGTTACCGTTGTCACGCCGATTTCGAAGTCTGATCCGTTGGCAGGACCACTGGTTTGACTAGCACTTGGGTTAGCAAGTGGGCAAGTTGTGCTTGCTGTTGGTTCGGTCCAAGTCACTGTTGCGGAAGTTGCTCCTGGTGCAGCAGTGATGGTTATATCACTAGGGCAGTTGAATGTCAATACGCCATTGTCAAGCGTTACGTTTACATCGAAGGAACAAGTTTCTGTGTTGCCACAATTATCGCTTACTTCGTAGCTTACGGTGGTTGTTCCGATTGGGAAAGTAGTTCCATTTGGAAATCCGCTTGTTTGTGTAACAAACGTTTCTTCACCAGCGCAGGTGGTTGTTGCCAGTGGCTCTGTCCAAGTTGCAATAGCGCTAGTCGCGGAACCTGAAACGGTCAATTCAATATCGTCTGAACAATCTAAGGTCAATAGTGGCCCATCCAGTTCAAAGATTGGAGTCAAGGTAAAGTCACCTGTTGCTACAAAATCAATGACCTCATCGGTCTCCCCTGTTTCTAACCACTCGATAAATACATAACCGGGATCCGCCACAGCTCTCAATCGCAATGGAATGTCTTCAAAATAAATACCTTGGTAATTGTATGGAATTTCCATTTCATTGGAGTTCACTAAAACATGTCCGTTGGTGTTGGCATCAAAATTAATCGTTAACTCGTAGTTGTCTCCCATTCCTAAGGTATCTCTAAAATGCTGACGCACATAAGGTGGTCGCTCTTCAAAAAATAATTTCATTTTGTCTACCTTTTCAATCCACTCATCATAATCTTGCAGGAATGGTGTGTCAAATTTCCAACGGTCAATATGGTCTGCCATTTCAGAATCGATGTTAAGACGCAGGCTATCTATAATGGGTAAAACATCGTTTTCGTCAAAGGCGAGATGAATAAAGCTACAGGTTCGTTGTGTAAACTCGTGTTTGAATTCATCGTTTTTCAATAGGTTTCTAAAAAAGTGTGTACTCTCTTTTCGGTTGGGCCAGGTCACTGCGTTAGCATTTTGAATCTTAGCTAACTTGTTTCTTAGATGACCAGTGTTACTATTCACGCCATAATGATTGGTACTTGCATCAGTATCAACGGTTGCGTAGCGCCACTTTCCGTCGGGTTTATCTTCGCGAAAAAGAAGCATATTGTTAGCAGGCCAATCATCCGCAGCGATGTAGCACATGGAGATCCAATAGTTGATAAAGTTGTCGATGTCAATTTGAGATTTTACGTAATCGTAATTCACTTCTTGACTGAGGTCGTTGGTTTCCACAAAATAATATAGATCACGGTAGTGAATGTCATTGCCTTCTTTGATTTCTTGTGTACCCATCGAAGGATTCTTAATCAATTGCAGGTCTTCTTCCTTTATGTCTTTTTCATAATCAAAGTATTCATCACCATAGAATTCTCTAAAGTTTTGAATTCCGTAGTATTCATCATTGATGTAAACGACCGCAGGTTGATAAGCCTGAAAAGTCATATCGGGAACTCGATGTAAAATGTCTTGAACTGCTGCATCACGAAACATAGAACTTCTAAAATCTTGTCCACTGTTTCTTAGTTTCAATCGTTTGTATTTTTTAAAGTCCTTACCAGGAAACAATTTATAGTCAATGTCTTTGTCTCCGTATTGGTTGCTACGCAAATAAATATTGAGTGACTTGAGTGCTTGCTCACGCGAGCAAGATCCGCCGATTTGGATTCCTGCATTTACCTGAAACGCTTGTGAGTTATCGCTTTTATACAAGGTCAAATTCGCAGGGCGTTCCCAGTCATCTTGATTGTAGTTGGCAACTTCTCCATCTCCACAGAAGTCGTACGCAATACCATTGGTACCAACGGTGTAAATTCCGATTTCATCATCAAAGAGATTATCTGGATCAGTCACAATGTGTAGAACGGGTAAATCATGATCTACATCAAAAAGGTAAGATGCGGTAACTGGTTCAGAGGGAGCATAACCAGAACGAAAAGCAACAGCGCGTAGACTACCACTTTCATCAATCGTGATTGGATTAGTATAAGTAGAGGATGAACTTTTTGGAATAGAACCATCCATCGTATATCGAATGGTAACTGCTGGATCAGGGTGTGTGATGCTTACTGATTCGCTTCCACTGTATATTCCGTTTGCCAACAAAATAGTTGGTGGCACCAAATATTGATCAGCGTTTGCATTCGGTTCGTTTGGAGAAGGTGCGCCAAAAATCATCCAATCATTTGCAGCATCTGAAGTTCGTCCGATAGATGCTTTAAATGGCACTGCAGTATATTCAAAGGAGTCAATGATAACGATTTCATTATTCAAAATTTGTACGAGCGCTAACTCTTCGCCATTTGCGCCAAGCTTAAAATCAGCGTGCAGTCCACCTTCATCTGTTTCTTCATCCGCAAAAATGATGAGATAACCATTGGCTGGAATAACTGCTTGTTCACTGATTTGCCATTGAAGCAATTCGTCATAATCATCCGTTAAATACAATCCACCAAGTGCGACATCAAAATTGTTGTCATTATACAACTCAATCCAATCTTCGAAGTTTTCATTTTCGTCTTGAAAGTTGGTTCCGTTGGGTGCAATTTCATTGATATAAATATTATTGATTGCAGTAGTTGGTATGGGAACTTCGATTTCCATATTTATCTCTGCAGGAAAACCAGATTCAAAATTATGTGTTCCACGAAGTCCGTTTCCATTAATGACAAAAGCCATGTTGTTTCCGTATTCCCAACCTGGACGATTGACTATTTCTTGAACGATAGGACTTAGGTCTGGCGACTTTTGTTTGTCAGATGCGAAATCTCGAATCAACCATTGATCCGGTTCCCATTCTATTTCAGCGGAGGTTTTATCTCGGTCACTAAAGTTCATGCCCTCATCAACGAAAGGTGCTGCGTCATCAGAATCATCGCCTTCAAAATATAAGGTACAATCTCCTTCTCCGTCTTCTTCATCTTTGGCCGTAAACTGAATGGAAGCACTAAGTATATTTGCTCCTTGAGGAATTTCCATATCTCTGAAGCGCAACCCTACTTTTTGGTTTGACCAACTTTCTACCATTTTGATTCCGTAACCTTCTAGGTTAATTGAACCATTGCTCGTTCCATATTCAACCCCATCATCTAGTGCGTCTACGATGGGTTTTGAAATCTGTACTTTATAGCTTGTTGGAAATGAGACTGCTTCATTGGATGTTCCGGGAGTCGCTGCCGGAAAAAAGTCAAAATCGGCCCCTCCGTCACTTGTACGACCGTAAGATACATCTGCGCTTTGTCCTCCAAAAGTGAGTTGATCTTCTACGGTTATTCCGTCAGGCGTGGTTAATACAATATCTTCTCCACCTGCTCCTAATTTGAGATCAATATGAAGGACACCTTGGTCCAAATCTTTATCTGCCCAAAGTAGCAAGAAACCTCCGGCAGGAATTGTAGTAGCAGCAGGATCAGTTGTTGGAATCTGATAAAGCATAGGTTCTAGCAGATCATCACTGATGTAATAACCACCGAGGTCTATTGCAGTCGAACTACTATTATAAATCTCAATCCAATCTTCAAACTCATTGGCTTCATCAGCAATGGTGCTAGAGTTGTCAGCCATAAATTCATTGATCCATAGATTTTGTGAAAATAGTGTAGCAGTTAATAGTGTAAAAAAACAAAGCGAAAAAAGCTTCATCTTTTGGTGGGTCATTTTAGGTAAGTTGGTAAACGCTTGTTTCATTTTTCTAGGTTTTATTAGGGCAAACTAATCCATTAAGAATTAGGAATACTGGGGAAATAAACTTAACAGGTGCTTTAAAATTAAAATCGATTGCGGAATGCTGGAATGCATTTTTATGTAAATTCTAAAACCGAGAATGTGGTTTTTGACTTGGATTGCTAATCTATGAAAAACGCTGGAAATTCCAATCAATCTCCAGCGTTTTTTATTGAAGTTGTTTAATAAAGTCGACTTAAAACAAATTGCTTTGTCAATCTTTTTCTGTCTTTTACTTTTACAGAAATAGTATAAATACCGTTGTGGAATTTAGATAGATCAAATCGAATCGAATGTTCTGGAATTTCATCTATTTGCTTTTGCAAAACTCGTTGACCGAGACTATTGAAAATTTGGACATCAGCTTCCATGCCCTCGTACTTTTTCAAGTTAACAAATACCTGATCCTTTGCAGGGTTCGGGAACAATGAAAAACCTTCCAAATCAATATCAAAATTAATTTTCTTCACTGCTGACCTTCTTAGACTTCCGTCTTTATAAACTTGCGTTAAACGATAAAAATTAACACCTAAGGCAGGCTGAGGATCTGTGTCATTATACATTCGCTGATCATTCACATCTTCTCGGCTTTCTATTTCCGTCAAGGTCTCAAAAGACAATCCATCCAATGAGTGCTCTAGTACGAAGTAATCATTCTTGTATTCGGTGTCAGTAATCCAATTGAAAGCGACTTCACGTCCGTTTTTCATGGCATTGAAAAAGAATGTTTCAATATTTCCTTCAAGGTTCGAACCATTAAAATTGACCTCAACTGTATAATCTTCTACCTCACCAAAAGTGAATATTTCGCAAGGCTCTGCAAAAGCTTCTTTCTTCATGGCAACACGCATTCGATGTTCCCCTGCGGCTGCATCTGTTGGGACCACAACCGTACCTGTTAGTGGAGCTGCATCCGTTCCAGAAGGACCTGCCGTGTAAATTGCTTCAAATACTTTTTCACCTGCGTCGTCAAAATCAAAATCACCGTTGTAATCAATCCAAACGCGGATGTACTCATCCCATTGTGTCCAACTAAATTTTGGTGTCACGCTAATCGTATAACTTCCATCAGTATCTACATTCGTACTAATTCCTGTAAAGTCTCCGTAACCATCTTTTCCTGAATTGTTGTTGATGGTATTGAAACTTACGTTAGAAATATATTGTGTCCAAGGAGCAGTTCCCTCAGCCGCACAATAATCACCTGATGGCGGCGTAGCTTCCTCAACGGTAACGGTGAAACTACAAGTTTCCACATTCGCACAATCATCTGTAGCTTCGTAGGTAATCAGCTGTGTTCCAACTGGAAAAACAGATCCACTCGAATTACCTGAAGTTTGTGTAATCGTAATCGCTCCTGGACAGTTCACACTTGTAGCCGACGGGCTAGACCAAGACACTACAGCTCCTCCTGTTCCCGCTTCTTCTGTCACCGTAATATCATCTGGGCATTCAATTTCTAAACTCTGCGGGTTCGCCTCAATTGTAACAATAAAACTACAAACTTGTACATCCCCACAATCATCTGAGGCTTCATAAACAACAGTGTAAGTACCAGCTGTTAAATTTGCTCCGTTTGCAGGACCACTAATTTGTTCTAAATCAACAGATGATCCACCACCACAATCCAATTCCATCACATATTTTTTATACGCCGATCCTGAATACATTTTCCATCTACCGTTCCATGGTGCTTTATAGGTGTAGTCATTCGTTTCGGTATTTTGAGAACTGGAGGTGAAATTTGTATAACTGACTGGCTCACCATTTATCCACTCTAAGGTCCCTTCTACTGTCGCATCGTTAATACCAATGTGAATGATTTCTGAAACATTGTCACCTATAAATTCATCTTCAGCCAATGATCCAATTGCGACCAAGTAACCACCATATAATTCACAATCTGCTTGAGCAGCAATCCATGGTAGACTCGCTTCCGAAATAAAATATTCGTGATCACCTTGTATTCCTAAACTTGTAAAACCAGTAATCGTTGTTCCACAGTTTGGATTAGAAGGGCCTCCATTACAACTAGACGTTGCAGTTGGTAACGACCAATTGACGGTAGTCGAAGTCTCACCTATCGGCAAAACAATATTTATATCAGCAGGACAATCTAGAGTGATTGTTCCACTTGAACTTGTTACAGTAATTTGGAATGAACAAGTTGCTATTTCAGAACAGGCATCTATCGCTTCATAGCTAATAGTTGTTGTACCAATTGGGAAGAAGCTTCCACTTGGATCACCCGCTGTTTGGTTGACAACCAAACCGTTTAAATAACAATTTGTAGCTCCTGTTGGAGTTGTCCAAGAGACGGTAGCTCCCGTTCCACTTGCATCAGCAGGAACTGAAATGTTAGAAGGACAATCAATGGTTATATTTACAGGAGTTGCCTCAACTACAACATTAAACGTACATTCTTCAGAATTACCACAATCATCGTTTGCCTTGTAACTAATCACACTCGTTCCGACAGGAAATTCACTGCCACTTGGATCACCTTCATTTTGTCCCGAAACTAAACCTCCAATCGGACAACTAGTATTTGCGACAGCGTCATCCCAAGTTGCAATGGCAGAATTTGCTCCAGGAGCTGTACTTACCAAAACATCATCAGGACAATCAATGGTCAATGCGCTAGCTCCTTCTTCAATTGTGATAGAAAAGGAACAGGTTTCTATATTTCCGCAATCATCTGTTGCTTCATAACTTATAACTGATATACCGACTGGAAAAACAGAACCGTTTGGTAAACCTCCTGTTTGCGTTGCAATGCCCCCACCTAGTGGACAGGTCGTACTTGGCATTGGCTCTGGCCAACTCACGGTATTACCCGTTGATCCTGCAGGAATTGTTTCTGTAATATCTGCTGGACAAACAATGGTCAAATCACCATTATCTAAAGTTACGGTAACAGTAAAAGAACAAGTCTCTTCATTTCCACAATCATCGATTGCGGTATAGCTTACTGCCGTTGCACCGATTGGGAAAAAACCGCCGTTTGCAGGACCTCCCGTTTGAGTCGCACTTTCGCCTCCGGCAGTACAAGTTGTTGTTGGAATGGGTTCGGTCCAAGTCGCTATAGCTTCTGTTGCTGAACCACTTACAGTCAAGTCAATGTCTGCAGGACAGACTATACTTAAAGTTCCAAAATCTTCTATAACGGTTACGGTGAATGAACAGATTTCTTCGTTGCCACAATCATCCATTGCAGTGTAAATCACCGTTGTTTCTCCAATAGGAAAAAGAGTACCATTCATTGGACCTGCAGTTTGAACTGCTGATGCACCACCTAACGGGCAGCTCGTTGAAGGCATTGGCTCCGTCCAAGTCACGAGAGCTCCAGCTGATCCTCCCGGCACCGTAGTGTTAATGTTATTAGGACAGGTAA
>CALGLS010000212.1 GCA_937959375.1 uncultured Saprospiraceae bacterium | reverse complement strand
GAGTTCAACCGTTGATATAACTGTTTCAAATACAGGAAGTGGAGATCTGATATTCGATTTTGATGGAGGGCAGTCTTTGGCGAAAATGAAAGAAAGATTAAACGCTAACTTCTCAAGTTTGACAAATTTGCTGCCTAATTTCCATCCTATTACAGATGGAGAAACAGGGACGTTTATTGCCGATGGTGGTGGTGATATGTATGATGGTGGAAATAGACTTTCGATTGACGGAAGCGGTGAGCTGGAATACTCTAATGATGTCATTATTCCGAATGCAAACCTAGGAGCAGGTGGTCAATATTTTACCAGAAAATTCCCTGGTTTGTTTGTTTTTGCAGCAGATATTAACAACGCAGATATGTTTAGTATAAATGGAACACTTGGGTCTGATGGAAATGGAAATGTGGATGGTGCTCAACTCAACGTCACCCATGAAGGAGCGAATTACAAAGGATATGTAAAACGGGTATGGGATGCATTTGCTGATCCATCTGTCAACCATTTAATTATTGTAAAAAATAGTTCAACTTTAAACCAAACCATTCCTACCACTACAAATAATGATGATCATGATATTAGTGGATTAGCTGGTTCTTCTCGAATTTACTATTTGCTTTTTGCAGAGGCGGATGCAGGCTATTATACTAATGCTCAAATTGAGGCACTTATGGTGCAGTTTTTAGAAATTGCTGAGTTAACTTCTATGGATATAACGGCTCCTGCTGGACCACATACCATAACAGGTGGCAATAGTGAAACCTATCCAGTTACATTCTTTGCAGATGGAATAAACACAGGAGTATTTACGACAAATCTTACGATTCTGTCCAATGATCCTAGTTTAACTAATTTGGAAATTCCAGTTACTGTAACGGTTACCGGAATGAGTGCTGATTTCCAAGTTTCTGGTGGCCCCAGCAGTGGTATTCCTTTCAATTTCCAATCGAATAGTCCAACTGCTACCAGTTGGTTATGGGAATTCGGGGATGGGGCAACTTCTAATCAGGAGAATCCATCTCATACCTATCAGGTAGGTAATAGTTATACCGTTACTCTGACTGTTTTCAATGATGCAGGTTGTAGTGCCGTTGTAACAACTGAACTAAGTGTGTTGACAGATGTTGAAGAATTGGAAAGTGAAATAGCGCTATATCCTAATCCTTCAGACGGAAATATTTACATTAAAAATACAAGTGACGAAACCTACTCTGAAATTCGTGTTGTTAATTCAATAGGGCAGGTTGTTAAACTAATTGACACTTCTGCAAATACAAGTGAGGTTTATCATTTGCTTCTTGAAAACTTTGCTCCAGGAATGTATATTCTAGAATTGAAATTTGCTGATAATCAGATTCTGCAACGCAAGTTCGTTTTACAAACGAATAAGTAAGATCTATTTTTCAGAAAAGATAAGAGGGTTTTTGGCTATGGCTGAAAACCCTCTAGTTTTTTCATCGAAGTTGTTTAAGAATTCGAAAAGAAGCTGAGAAGAAGATATTTTTGATCAGATCGATGCTCTTTTATGAGCCCATAGCAGCGCTACGGGCGATTAAAAAGCGGAAGAGTTGAACAAAAAGATCATTTCGCAAGCATTTTTGGAGTTTTTAAACAACTTCATCGTATCCTTGAACGGTTATCTACTTTTATGGTCTATTTTGCCCATTTTTATCAAATACTGCTTCAATTTCACCAATTAAGGGTAACCTTTCCTTGTTTACGGAAATACTCTAGTAAGTGAGAATTAACTTAAAGCATGTTTAATTACTTATATGTAGATTTTTTGATGCGTTAAGTCTAAAAAGTAAAAGACAATGTGGTTTTTTCAAAATTGTTCTTTATATTGAACGAGAAAACTGCACAAGGAGAACTTGTTAAATCATCTATCCTTCAAAAGCTTGAAACAACTTCTGCATAAACACTAATGTTTATCGTTTCTCACACCTTGCAAAATAAGTTTGAATTCAAAACAAGCTTGATCAATTACCAGCATACTGAGTTTTTAAACAACTTCTATAATATTTAATTTAACTAACATTGTTTTTCAGGGTAACAACCTATGAAGCCTAACTAAAATTTTAACGACTTAAAAAAAAGAAAATGAAAAAAACATTACTGTTCGTTTTACTCTTGAGTCTAGTCTCAAATTTCACTTTTGCAGAAGTCCATCATGGATGTGAAGCAGATGACATTGCTAACGGTGCTTCTACCGTTTATATGAATGATGAGAATGGAACTGTCAAGTTTTTTAAACTAGAAACTCCTTTGGCCATGCAACCAGATAGAATGGAAAACTGGCTCAAAGAGGTATTGAAAACCAATGCCAACACAGGCTTTAGACTTTATGAAACAAAGTCGGATAAGTTAGGCTATATTCATTATCGTTTTAAGCAAACCTACAATGGTTATGATGTAAACAATGGTGTTTATTACATTCACACATTAAATGGACAAATCATTTCCGCTAATGGTGAACTTTACCCTAACATCGAAATAGCTACCAATCCTGTTATTACCGTAGAAGGTGCTATAGCAATCGGAAAAGAGCAATTGCACAGCCATAAATGGGCATGGCAAGAGGATCGTTTCCCAATTCCTCAACTATGCATCCAGCTAGGAGAAGATGGAGAATACTATTTCGCTTACAAAACTGATATTTACTCGGTTGAACCACTTAATAGACACTGGTTCATGATTGATGCAACAACGGGTAAAGTGATCGCAAAATACAATCGTATTCATCCTACTAGCGTAGAAGGAGAGGCACATTGTAAATATCATGGGATACAAACGATTATAGTAGATAGTGTAGGGCCAAATGAATACCGTCTTCGAGATGATACTAGAGGAGGAGGTGTTGAAACCTATGATTTGAATGAAGGAACTGACTATGGATCTGCAGTTGATTTTACCGACTCAGATAATATATGGGACACCACAACAAATGATGACGATGCAGCCTTAGATGCGCATTGGGGAGCAGAAATGTTTTACGACTATTTTCTAAATGTTCATGGCTACGAATCTTATGATGATGCAGGTGCTCCAATTATAAGTTATGTTCACTTTGGACAAGACTTTTTTAATGCATTTTGGAATGGTGAAGCGATGACTTATGG
>CALGLS010000211.1 GCA_937959375.1 uncultured Saprospiraceae bacterium | reverse complement strand
TGTTTTTTGTATGAACACAATGCCTGAGTTTGTAGAGTTTGCAAAGCGTATGCGTGTCAAGCGAAACAAAAATAAAGAGATCGTTCAGTACAGTAGCGACACGGAGTACATGGAGATGACGATTAAAGAAGAGGATGGAGTGGCTGTGATTAGTACCTTCTCTGGCTGTTAATAATTTGAAAAAAGAAGTTCCCCGAGTTTGATAAATCTGGTTTTTGCCCCGTTGCTTTTGCAGCGGGGCTTTTTGTTTGGACTGGATTGAGTTTTTTTTGGACGGCCTGCCTGCCGGTCAGGCAGGGATTAACATGATTAACATGATTTACGTTAGAGGGAAACTTCTGTTTTTCTAGACTGGCCGCCAATAGGAAAGTTCAAATTCAAATTCAAGTTCAAACTCAAGTCGCTCGACCGCGCTCTGTGTAAAATTGAGTTTGAGCTTGACACTTGAACTTGAATTTGAAATTGGCTGCTCCTCCGCCAAAGTCCGAAGAAAGTAAACCAAAGAACGAAAGCATTGCGAGTAAGAACCAATCTTACCTTAAATTGAACCCATAATTAGTAAAGACCTCCCGTAACTTCAAACTAAAAAATTATGTGGGGACTATTTACACTCGGATTTTTACTCTCGTTTTTATGGACATTGCTTGTCCTTCCCAAGGTAGCGAACTTTGCCATTCAACGCCAATGGTATGATATGCCAAGCGAAAGAAAAGTACATGTAAAACCGATTGTAGCAATTGGTGGTATTGGAATATTTACAGGCTTTTGGTTGATCTTTTTTTGCCTTTCTAACTTTGATGAAGTGTTTTCAATGGCTTGCTTAATGCTTGGATCGACTATTCTGTTTCTGATGAGTTTGTGGGATGATGTGAAAAATTTACGACCAATAATTCGTTTGTTGGGTCAACTGCTAGTTGCGAGTATATGTTTCGTTGGAGGTTTTAAAATAGAGGGGTTGTACGGCTTTTTTGGAATAGGAGAGGTGGCCGATTTGCTGCAATATGTATTGACTGTGCTGCTGATAATGACCGTGATCAATGCTTATAATCTGATTGATGGAGTAAACGGATTGTCGGGAAGTTTGAGCTTGCTGACCTGTCTTGTTTTTTGTGTGTTTTTTTGGAGTGTAGGAAATAATTATTGGGCCTTGATGTCGATCATTCTTGGAGGAGGAGTGCTGGGTTTTTTGAAATATAATTTTGGAAATGCAAGCATGTTTATGGGAGATAATGGCGCTACATTTCTAGGTTTAATGTTCGCTTTGTTTTGCATTAAGTTTCTATCCTTTTATGAGGTAGCTGAGCTGTCGCTAAATAATTTGATTGGCATGTTGAGTATTATTTCGCTACCCGTTTTAGATTTAATCCGAGTGAGTGTTAGTCGCATGGCAAATGGAAAGTCACCTTTCTTTGCCGATAGAACACACATTCATCACCTCTTATTGGATAGCGGTAAAAGTCATTCGCAAATTGCTATTCGTCTTTCCTTGTTGCAGTTTTTTTTATTTGCTTTCGCACAAATAATCTTCTCTTCTTTTGCTCCACTAACACTGTTGTTATCTGTTGTGTTTTTATATCTGGGGTACATTGTTCTATTAAAAATCAGCCTTGGGCTAACAGCGATTAAGGCTATGGAATACGAAAGAAAGGAACTTAATCTAGTAGAATAACCAAAGTCCGAAGAATTCTTTCCAAAAACCGAAAAAGCAGTATTTACCTAGCGTATTGAGCTTAAATTTGAAGTAACAAAAGGAGGAAACATCAATTTTATGATGATAAAACCCTAGCTCAAAAAACCAAATTTTTTTAAAACCACGAATTATGAAAAAAGATACATTGCCAAAATTAGGAATCATCGGAACCGTAGGAGTACCAGCTAGATATGGTGGTTTTGAAACGCTTACAGAATATCTAATTCCAAATATCAAACATCGCTTTGATATGACGGTCTACTGTTCTGGTAAAGTCTACAAAAAAGAAGAAAGACGAAAGGAGTGGAAAGGCGCTAAATTGCATTACCTACCCTTGGAAGCAAATGGTATCCAAAGTATTTTATATGATTTGTGGTCAATCTTACATGCTATTCGTTCACAAGACGTATTGCTAATCTTGGGTGTCTCAGGATGTTTGTTTTTACCTTTTATAAAATTGTTTACAAAAAAGAAAGTCATCGTGAATATCGATGGACTCGAATGGCGTCGCCCCAAGTGGAATCGTTACGCAAAGAAATTTCTTTTGCTAAGTGAACAAATTGCTTGCAAATATGCCGACGAAATTGTTACCGATAATCGCATCCTAAAAGAGTATGTCAACATTCGTTATGGAATCGCAGGTAACCTAATCGAGTACGGAGCAGACCATGTGCATTATGAAAAAATGAAAGCAACTGATTTAGAAAAATACGATTTCCTAGATGGCGAATATGCTTTCAAAGTTGCACGAATCGAACCTGAAAATAATCTACATTTGATTTTGGAAGCTTTCTCAAAATTACCTTACATCAACTTGGTAATTGTTGGAAATTGGGACAATAGTAAATACGGAAAAGACATGCGTGAACAGTATGGCGACCTTCGAAATATGTTCTTGCTAGACCCAATTTATGAATCAAAAGAACTCAATCTGCTTCGCTCAAATGCTAGCGTATACATACACGGACACAGCGCAGGAGGAACCAATCCTTCTCTAGTAGAAGCCATGTATTTAGGTTTGCCAATCATCTCTTTTGATGTGATTTACAATCGAGTTACCACCAATAATCAAGGTTGGTTTTTCTCTGATGTAAAAAGTTTGAAGGAGCATCTATTGTTAATGCCATACCACAACATGAAAGAAATGGCCAAGGGCTTAAAAGCTTTTGCAGAAAAGAAATATACTTGGAACGTAGTAGCACAGAAATATGGAGATGTTGCAGCAGGAAAGCAAACGACATTTTTACCAGAAGGACCGAACAAGAAAAGAGGAAGAGTGGAATTGCCAACAAATATTTCTTCAAAATTAAGAGCATAATTGAATATGAATTTTAATCAAATGATCGGATTACTCGTCTTGTTAATCAACTATACCAATTTAACAGAAGCGAGTTCAGTGAGGCCAGTGTTTGAATCTTCACGTGCCACTGATTCTTTAGAATTGGTCCACCTTTTTCAACAAACAAGAGGCGATCTGTGGAAAGAGCAATGGGATTTTAATGAACCGATCGATACTTGGTTTGGAATACAGTTGAATACAAACGGTCGAGTATACTGCATTGATTTAGATGGCAACCCTGATTGTCGGTCAACGAAAAACGGCGGAAATCATTTACACGGAAATTTACCTAACCTAAGTCTTCCTTTTTTAGAACATCTTTTCATGAGTAGCAATCAGCTTTCGGGACAGCTTCCTTCATTTGAGGGAACTCCTGAATTGCTGACGCTACAGGTGAGTGGCAACCGTCTAGAAGGCATTATTCCTGAATTCAGTGCTTTGCAAAAATTAGTGAAACTCGATTTAGAATACAATAAGTTAAGTGGAAGTATTCCCGATTTTGATTTAGAAAATCTAGAAACTATTTATCTCGGAAATAATGAATTGAATGGCTGGTTGCCCGTTTTTGCATTTTGTGACAAACTAAAACATTTATATGCCAATAAAAATAATTTGACTGGCGAACTAACAGGATTCTCACATCTTAGTGAATTACAACAGCTATTGTTGAGTAATAATAAATTCGAAGGCGACTTGCCCGACTTTTTTCTATTGCAAAACTTGACCATGCTTGATGTAAGTAATAATAAAATGGAAGGTTGTTGTGACAAAAAGCAATACGCGCATCTTCGATTGTTCAATATTGACAAGAATAATTTGAATAATTGTGAAGATGAAAAAACAAATATTCCAAATGCATTTAGCCCTAATAACGATGGCGTTAATGATGTTTTTACAATAGTAGACTTAGCAGAATATGAAAAAGTAAGGAGTAGCATGGAATTTGTAGTTTGGAACCGTAGTAATCGCATTGTCTACTCTGACAAAAAGTTTAAAGGAAGCTGGGATGGCAGATCAAATGCCGGCGCAGCGCTTCCGGAAGGACTTTATCTTTATCAAATACAATCAGTACCTATAAATCAGAAAGGAACGGTTTTTCTCAAACGTTAGCGAGAGAAAACTCCTCAATGTCAAAATTCAATGCAATCAACTACAGAAAATACACACTATACACAACTGACTGACGAGATTTCGATCCGACAGTTTATCAATTTGGCTATTGTGTACTTTCGCTTAATCTTGAAGCGATGGTACTTGGTAGTCTTTGGTTTTTTATTGTTAGGTGGATACAAATATTATAAAATAGCTGAGGTGAAATCGTCTTTTCCCGCCAAGGTGAAAATTCTAATTCAACCTCAGGATAACGCGAAAGAAAACAAACACAGCGTCAAAGTATTTGCACAATTGGCCAATTCACCAAACCTATTGACCAATGTTTTGCTAGAAGAAGTAACAGAGGCAGACTCGACCAATCTCTTAATCAATGTCTATCTCAATACCTATTTTGAAATGAAGCCAGAGGAGTTGGATGCGAAAATACCAACTGGTTTTCAAATGAAAAATAATAAAATCGCGCAAGCTACGAGTACTGAGCGAATGGTGTTGAATAAAGTC
>CALGLS010000210.1 GCA_937959375.1 uncultured Saprospiraceae bacterium | reverse complement strand
ATTCCCCAAAAACTTAATTTCAATATTTTCATAAAAGCTTTTTTTGAAGTAAAAATATACGTTGATCTTTTTGTTCGTATTATTTGTAGCGAGACTCAACTGAGTAATTTTTGCATTAGTCAAATATAACACTAAATCTACAAAAACATAAACACTAAAACACATAACTGAATTTATCATTCCCACATAGGCTACATCAAGCTAGGATAAATTTTATCTATACCACTAGAAAAAGCAACAAGGACTCTCCCCCTTGCTTTATCAGCATAAATTACCTATTTTTACCAAGTGACAAGAACAAAAAAAATATCAGCACATCTTTTACTGATCCTCTACCTCATGGTAGGGCTCAACCATAGTTCTGTTCACGCCCACCAAAGCTCTTGCGATAAAAAGACAGCAGCCAAATCTTGCCACGATCATCAAGGATATGAGGACGTACATCACGACAAACATTTTCACATTGGTGTCTTTCATTTTTTGGGACATCTATTTGAAGACATTGGTCATCAGGACGACTTAGGCTGTAACCATGTAGCTCCAGCTCATAAACTAGCTGCAAAAAAGGTATTGGATAGTAATAAGGATATTACTTTTGGGTTCAACCCAACTGATAATAAGATCTTAATTCCAGATGCTTCATCGCTATCAAATCCTCCATTTTATTGTGCTTTATCACAACTATCAACTCACCTTGCCCCGCCTCTTCGCGGTCCTCCTACACTTCTTTAAGCTGGACAGGTATCCTTTGTCCAAATTTTCCGTTTTCAATTACAATTCGTTTCCTATCACGACTAAATCGAGATAAGAACTAAATACTTTAAGTAATCGTACAGAATTCCAATATCCTGTAACACTACTAATAGAGGTTGTTTTAAAACAACTGCATAAATAAAAAAGTATGAGATATTTATTTTGCACTGCCACATTACTGGTAGCGCTGATCTTGGTAATTTCTGCTTGTCATACCCATAGTCATGACCATCACGATCATGGTGCACACGCACCTGAACCTGAACCACTTTCCTACACCCAATGGTCAGACAATGGTGAATTGTTTGTAAGCTTCAATCCATTGGTAGCAGAGACTACTGGTTCTCTAGCCGTTCATTTTACCAGTCTGAAAAACTTCAAACCAATACCTGAAGGGAAAGTCACGCTTTTGCTCATGCAAAATAATATGGAGCTAGAACGGGTCACCGTTAACAACCCCACTGATCCGGGGATTTACAATATGGCAATCACGCCAACGGTAGAAGGCAATCATGATTTAGCTATCATGGTCAACACAGGAGCTTTTACCGATTCATTTTTAATCAAAGACGTTCCTATTTATCCAACCTCAGCGATAGCACTTGCGGCACATCCACATCAAGAAGAAGGCGATGAAGTTTCTTTTCTGAAGGAACAGGCATGGAAGACTGAATTTGCGACAGAAATAGCCAATCAAAAAACAATTCACAACGTTATTCATACTTCGGGCGAATTTGAAACGGCAAAAGGAGAAGAAAAAATAGTTTCAGCTAAAAGTAGTGGCATTGTTTTTTACAAAAGTAACAATCTCCAAGAAGGTCGTGATGTTCGCTCTGGCGAAACCTTATTTAGCATCAGCAGTAAGGGTTTACTCAACTCTAACATGGAAGGAAAATTAGAAGTTGCAAAAGCTAGACTCGATAAAAACAAAGTCGACTTTGAACGCGCGGAAAATTTACTCAAAGAACAAATCATCGGAAAAAAAGAATACGAAAGACGCAAAATGGAATTCACCATTGCGGATGCAGAATACAAATCACTAACCACCAATTATGGCAGCAACGGCAGCACACAATCTGTCGCCGCTTCTATGACTGGCATTATCAAAAACATATTGGTAAGTGACGGACAATTTGTAACGGAGGGAACACCGCTTGTTGAACTCACTAGCAATCGAAAATTATTATTGCACGCTGAAGTTTCGCAACGTTATCTTCCAGAACTACGTAATCTAAAATCCGCAAATTTCAAAACACCTTACTTACAAGAAGTACAATCCATCAAAGCCTACAATGGCAAATTAACCTCCTACGGAAAAATGTTGGATGGCGGCAGTGCCTTCATTCCTGTCTTTTTCGAATTAGACAATAAAGGCGCACTACTTCCCGGTTCCTTCGTAGAACTATATTTATTAACCCAACCGATTGACAACACCCTAGTTCTTCCAAAGTCAGCACTGATGCAAGACTATAGTCAGCATTATGTTTACATTCAAACAGATGGTGAGACTTTTGAAAAGCGACCAATAAAACTCGGAGTTGACGATGGCCAGAATGTTCAAATTTTATCTGGAATTGAAGCAGGTGATCGAGTTGTAACGAAAGGAGCTTATCAGATAAAGATGGCTTCTATGGCTACTAGCGTGCCGGCTCATGGGCATGCGCATTGAGAAATTAGAATTAGAGTTTGAATTGGAATTAGAATGGCCTTCTAACGTGTTTGAATGGGAATCTACCTGGCGGTAGACAGGTTCACATTCTAATTCTA
>CALGLS010000209.1 GCA_937959375.1 uncultured Saprospiraceae bacterium | reverse complement strand
TTTGTTGACCATGCTCGTTACATCAAAAAGTGGGACATGACGGTACATGCAGGCATACAGTATATGAATGCAGGGGAATTTGAAAGTGCAGATGAAAGTGGAAATATTTTAGGGACCTTTAAAGCGCGTGAATACGCAATCAACATTGGTGCAGGAAAGCAACTCTACGAAAAACTATCAGTAGGTGCGAATCTTAAATTAGTTAATTCTCAACTCGCTGCATTCAATTCTACTGGAGGAGCTTTTGATATTGGAGCTTATTACCAAGATACCAGTAGCTTATTTTCAGTTGGGCTTGTTATCAAAAATGCAGGGATACAATTTACGACCTACGAAGATGAGCGAGAAGATTTGCCATTTGATGTACAGATCGGTATTTCACAAAAATTGCGTCACCTGCCATTTAGATTCACCATTACCTATCATAATTTACATCGTTGGAATATTCTCTATGATGATCCTAACGCTGAAGAAAGTACCTCATTCTTTGATCAGGAAGAAGCTAGCGAAAGAGGCATCTGGTCTGTTCGAGTAGATAACTTTTTCCGTCACCTTAACTTTAGTGGAGAATTTCTTTTAGGGAAAAAAGAAAACTTTAGGATGCGAATTGGCTACAACCACCAACGTCGTAAAGAATTGAAAGTAGATAACTTCAGAAGTCTTTCTGGTTTTTCAGGAGGTATTGGAATTAAATTGAATCGCTTTAGAATCGATTACGGACATTCTTTTTATCATCTCGCAGGTGGGCTCAGCCACTTCACCGTTTCCACAAATTTGAGCTCTTTTAGAAAGAGAATAAAAGGCTAAGTCGCTAGGCAAAATATAGCTTGAATACTTTTAGATTCTAGTCTTACAAAAAAAAGAATAAATTAATTCTAAGCTTCATGCAACGTTTTACCGACCAATCCCGTCTATAGACAGTAACCCAACTCAGAATCAATCAGCAGCAGCGCGCATATGTTAGCCATATTATTCACAAACCTGGCTTTTTTAAGTTCCATGGTTTACGTCATCTTAGAAGAAAAGAAGAATTTTTATAAAAGCAATAAATTTTGGCTACTTGCCATTGCTTTTTTAGCCTCCCTGTATATCGCCATCTACTATTTGAAAATTAACACTGGAACTGACGGTAGTCACTTTCCACTTTAACGAAAATTCCCATAACCGTTTATATAACATTGAATAGAACTAGATTGTAGTTTCCGAGATCTCGGTTGCTGCAATTTTTTTTGTAACCATAAAACTGCATAGACCTACTTGTTTTTCAGGTTGCCATATTGGCAAATAGAACACATAGTACGATCGTTTGAATTTTCTATGTGCTCTATGTGTTTATATGGTTTATTTCACACTTTGGTTAAACATTGATTTTGAATGATAAAAAATTGAAAAACCTGAGTTGGTTAAAAACGAGTTGTCATCTCGACCTGTATGGCTTTAGACATAGCGAGTCTACGAGTCGAGGAAAAATAGTGAGAACAGATAAATGCGGTTGTCATCCCGAGCGAGTCTACGAGTCGAGGGAAGCCTCCACATCCTCCAACAATGCCTGCAACTCTTTACGCGAAGTAGTCAAATCTTTTACACCTTCTTTGATGAGCATCATATGGCGAGCTGTTTTCTTAAACGCAAATCCACGCTCTTGTCCATACAAGCCAATATAGCGAACCATCGCTTGGAAAAACGGAGTCTCATAAAACGGAGATTGCGGATTGGCAATAAAGAAACAACGCAATTTTTTGCTTTTTAAAGTCAAACGCTCAAATCCCAATAACTTACAAACCCACCTCAATCGAAGTCCGTCAAATAACTCATTAACCTGTTTAGGCAATGGACCAAAACGATCTTGGAGCTGACGCGCAAAAGCAATTAGCTTCTCTTCCGTTGCAATCGAATCCAACTCCGTGTAGATGTTCAATCGCTCTTGAATATTACTGATATACGAATCTGGAATCAACATCTCAATATCCGTTTCAATATGTACATCACGAACGTACTTGCGCTCCTTCTCCAAGTCTTCTTTAAAGAGATCTTTGAATTTACTTTCTTTTAATTCTTGAATAGCCTCATCCAGAATTTTCTGATAAGTTTCATAACCAATATCAGAAATAAAACCACTTTGTTCACCTCCCAGTAAACTACCTGCACCTCGTATATCTAAATCTCGCATAGCAATGTTAAAACCAGATCCTAAATCAGAAAACTCTTCCAAGGTTTGTAAACGCTTACGCGCCTCAGAGGTCAGTACCGAAAGGGGAGGGCTAAACAAATAACAGAATGCTTTACGATTACTACGGCCCACTCGACCTCGCAATTGATGCAAATCACTCATTCCAAATTGATGTGCATTATTGATGATGATGGTATTCGCATTGGCAATGTCCAAACCAGTTTCAATGATATTGGTACAAACCAGAACGTCGTATTTTCGTTCAATGAAATTTAGTAAAGTTTTTTCTAAATCTTTTGAATCCATCTGACCATGTGCCATTGCCACATCAATATCAGGACACAAACGGCAAATATAAGCCTTCATGTCAGCCAACGACTTCACTCTGTTGTGTACAAAGAAAACCTGACCACCTCTATGAACTTCATAGTAGATCGATTCTTTAATCACCTCATCGCTAATCACTCGATTTTCAGTGTGTATCGGCTGACGATTTGGTGGAGGTGTATTGATAACTGACAAGTCTCTAGCAGCCATCAATGAAAATTGTAGTGTACGTGGAATCGGAGTTGCGGTAAG
>CALGLS010000208.1 GCA_937959375.1 uncultured Saprospiraceae bacterium | reverse complement strand
CCAAAAGAGACAAGAGGTGCGGATCATTTAAACATTTTGATGCTGTATTTCCTAACTTTTGAAATTCCTTTTTTAATTTCTCAACATTCTGTAGCTTTTGCAAATCGAATATAGGAACGGGAATTGATTCTGGTTTTGGGTCTGGGTCTTGTTGTTCTAGCTCAAAATCCGCCTCCGCTGAATTCTCACACTGTCGTAAATTAGTAACTAAGCCCTCGCTTTGTTTCCGGAAGTTATCTAATATTTGCTGGTTCTTTTGTTCTGGATTTGCAATGGATGTTTGCATTCCATAAAAGACGACTTCTTTTTTATTGTTTTTTAGCGTTTTGATACTTCCTTTAGCTAATTTAGAACAAGGTCCAGATAAAAATTTCTCTAAAATTGCTAATGTATTTTTGTAAATTTCTTCAGCTTTTATTTCTTTCTGTTCAGTAGTAGACTCATTCGTTATGTCCACTCCTCTATTGCACTTTTCAACAAGTGAAACAAGGTAATTTGCCTCATCTCGAAAACTACCTAAAGTTGCTTGATTACTTTCTTCATTATCACCAAAGGAAATTTTGGATTTACTGCTGTTTAATTGTTCAATACTATTTTCAGCGTCTCTCTTACAAACGCCCATTCCAATGCTTTCAATATCACTTAAAGCAGTTGCGTAAACTTCTTCTAAAAGAGCCTCATACTTTACTACATTATCGTTGGGAGATGTTTCCGGATCTTCATCATCACATTCCTTCACCACCACTTCTACAGTAGACACATCACTCCCCTCCTCATTACTAGCCGTTAGTTTTACGGTATAGGTTCCAGGCCTAAAAAACACGTGATCTTGAGTTTCAAACGTTCTTACAGGAACCGTAAGTGAATTATCATCAAAGTCCCATTCATATCTATCCGCATTGGTACTCGTATTTGTAAAATTAAGTTTACATGGCGCACAACATTCCGATTTTGAAACACTAAATGAAGCTGTCACTAAACCACTCGGAGCAATTCCTTTACATATCTCCGCCTTCCCTACTCGAATGTCATTATCCTTGTTATCTAAAATAGCTGCTCTAGTAAAAAGTTCACAAGCTATATTCCTAAAAAATGATTCATCATAATTCTCTCGTCCTTTATTTTCTTCTATCCCTTCAACTACAGGAACTGCCCTATTGTAATATTCTACTGCAGTATTTTTGAAAAAAGAACGATAAGCCAAACTATCTTCCGAAGTGAAGTCAACCGTTTTAATTAAGTTTAGTTCACCTAATCCAGGTACTAACTCTTTTACGTTTTCTATCCCTGCCAAACTATTAGTCGCCCGCACTAAACTATCCACTACTCCATAAAATTTTACTCCTATAGCTTCTCGTGCCTGATACTCATGCAACAGCATCCGATCCGCTGGACTATCAATACAAAGTAAAAATTCTTCACCCAATCTTTCATAGGTCACCAACTCGCCTTCACAAACATCCTCCGGATGATACCACAACATCAATCCACCTAGCAAAAACAAGATCGGTAATGCCCAATAAAAAACATCTTTCCAAATATCCTTCATACCCAAACCAGCATGACCGCCTTTGTGTACATACTTTTTCCAAGCATTTGGTACAATAAAATCCAAGGGTGTTTTCTCGCGATCCAGATATTTAATGACGGTAAAGTCAGCCTCTACCCCCGCTTCCAATTGCTGCGCAATTTCCTGCTCTAACTCCTTCTTGCGTTTTTTGTCATCCGTCAACAACCACTCATTTAAGGCAACATTCATTTGATGATCTTCAAATGCTATAGAATCCGTTGGTGGTTTATTTTTTTGCAAAAGCTCATGCAAACCTACTCGAACTTTCTGTAAAGTATCAGGGTGACTCTCTTCCAAATAATCCAATAATCTAGCCCTAGCCGCCTCCGGTATTTCACCTGCTGAAAACCATGGTAAGCGAACCATCTCCAACAAATTATTGATGGTCAGAAGATTTTTATCTGCTGTGGAAAGCAGTTCACCAATATGCACCGTCAAGTCCCAATGCATACTTGGATAGACCGCACAAGCTGCGATCCACTCTAACATATCTTCAGAATAATAGTGTCGTAGAGAAGTTAACAGACCTCCTTTTAGTTGAATCGTTTCCTTTGGCGCATCCTTAATTTTTTCTTTCCAATTACTAAAATCACCATCTTCGCCAGCATCTAGTTGCTCTACCAAAAAATTTAATCCTTCCAAGGTGGCTGGCAAAATATCAAAGGATTCATCCAAACGGCTTTCGCGTTTCCCCCAAGCCGCATTCGCAATGGGCGTCAAAATAGATCGCTGTTTCCATTGATCAAAAAGGCTAGCCCATTTCGATAATTTCCCAGAAAGTGGACTGAGTAAACTGTACCCATTACTCATCATCAAAAGACGCGAATTATAATAGCGGTGATGGAGTTCCTTTATATTGAGACCTTTTGGATAAGCTTCATTATAACACAAACGTGGATCTCCATCGAAGAAAAAACGTTCAATGATGATTTCATTGGCATGAAATGCTTTGTAGAGATAATCAAATACTTTGGCCCGATGGTTTGCTCCTGATTGCTGATCGATGAGTAACAAATATTCGGGAGGACGCGTAAGCTGACGATATTTGAAACTAGCCATTCCTCCTTTCCCAATCGTAGCTTCAATGGTTTTAGGAACGTCTAATCGAGTTGCTTCGTCTACTGTTCGTTGTCGCAATTTATTGAGCACACTATAAAAAGCGTCATTCATTTCGATATTCGCAGCATCCTCTATTTTGATGTTCCAAACGTAGGGTGCCTTATTTTTGCTTTCTATTTCAGCAACTAGTTTTTGACGTTTGGCGTCTCTGTATTTTATAATAGCCCACAACAAGCCAGCTAACAAAAGAATAAATAAAGGTTTGAGCCACCAGTGATTATTTGCATAAAAACGTCCCATCGTTGAAAGTGGCTCGACTTCCAAACTTCTGATATCATTTGGGTAAGGATAAGGCTTCGTTTCGAAACGTGCTTGTTGAGCAATGGGCTGAGTTTCTGCTACCTCCAGTTTTTCAATGTGCGGATAAAAGACAACCGACGTTTTATGGGCCACACTGTCTACTAAAAACAAACGAATAGAATCAGCCCCCGGAATATCCTTTGCTGTATATCGAAGACAGGTTTTATTTTCAATTTCAAAAACACCCTTTTCTGTGCTACCTTTTTGAACAAGGCCAGCTTCATCTAAACCTGATTGAACAAAGACAGAAAATCGTTCCTGAAGTTCTTCACCCAAGCGATCTTCTAAACAAACTACTTTTGTAGAATCAGTGTTAACCGTAAACGAAACAAGAGGCAACTCTGTAGGTGACACTTCTACCACTTCTTGCCAAAAAAATTGTCGCAGCAAAAAAGCGGTTGCCAATACAACAGGAATGGCCAACAACCAAATCCACTTCTTCCACTTATTCGATACATCCCCCTTGCGATTTGATTCTTCAATCGGTTGATGTACTGCTTTGGCCCGTTCTAGGCTTTGATCAAAAATAGTATAAAAAAGTTCCTGTTCTTTTTCGTTGGTACAAATAACTGGTGCAAAAATTCCTTTCAATTGTTCCACCTCCATCTCTGGCAATTTACTGAGCAAGTCTTGCATTTGCAAATGCTTACCTGTTCCCAATACAAACCCTTCTGCTTCGAGACTTCGAAGCAGTTCAGCAAGTACTTGGTATTTTAGAGATGGGTTGGACATGTTTCGCTAAGGGTCTAAGATCGACTTTTCCCCCAAATCAATGTTTTGAGTCCCGCAAGATCTTCTTTGCTTTTCGCTAATACAGAATAAGAAATTTCCAAATTTTTCTTTTCGCCGTCAGACAAACTACTTAAGTCCCCCAACTTCGAGCAATCAAAATTTAGCTTTTGCAAAAGCAATACCCAATAAAGTAACTCCGCGGTTGCAGGATTTTTCTTGAGTTTGACTTTTCGCCCTTTTCGAATGTCTTCAAAATGCGCAATAGCTGCGGATAAATCTACATCATTCAAAGAATTTGTTTTCGACTTTAAAATCTCCAACAACATAGATGCATCGGGGAAAGGAATATGAAAATAAGTCACCCTTCGGAGAAAGGCATCTGGTAAATTCTTTTCAGAATTGGAGGTCATTAGGATGATAGGTGTTTGACTTCTATCTGCGGTATAGGTTTTACTGATTTCCGAAACTTTGAATTCTAACTTTTCCAAAGCGTACAGTACATCGTTTGGTAAATCTCGAGGTGCCTTGTCAATCTCATCAATAAGTACCACACATCGCTTTTGTTCTTTGATGGCTTTTCCCAATCCCTGATATTCTATAAACTTATTTTCAACGGATTCAGGAGCCAGCAATACCTTACTCGTTTGGCTATATTGAAAATGCCCTAAAGCGTCGTATTTATAAAACAAATCCTTGGCAGAAGAGGTCGTCTGTGCATTAAAGATGATCGCATCTCCTAATCCAAAAGCCCAGGCAATATGATCCGCTAAACGCGTCTTTCCAGTTCCAGGTTCACCTGTAATCAGCAGTGGTTGTCCAAGCGCTAAGGCTACGTTGACCGCATTCTGCAAACCTTCCGAGGGGATATACAATGATGGATCTTCCAGTTTCTTATTGACTTCTACAGGTGGAAGTGAAAGCTGAGTTGTTGTTTTTTTATATAAATGAAAATTCATAGTTGGTTGAGTTTTCTTGATAATTTTATGGGTGATGTTTGTTTGATTAATTAGAAGACCGAAGACATGGAA
>CALGLS010000207.1 GCA_937959375.1 uncultured Saprospiraceae bacterium | reverse complement strand
TTATCACTTTTCTTTTATTAATTTTGGTTCTTTGACAAATCCCGTGGTATAGCCCAATGATAAAATAAAATCAACGTTTCCTTCGGTCACTTTTGCTTTCATTTTAACATTGGCCACGGGATTTGTCAAAGAACGTTAATTTTTTGAAAACTGATTTTGTAAAACGAATGTACTCTTCTTTTTCTAAATCGTAGCCTATCCATTCGTAATAATTCCCATAAGGGCAAGTGGGTGCATTGGGACTCTTACCGGAACGCAGTTCGAATTTTTCCGGCTGAACAAGGTATTCTTCCATAGTAACCTTGTGCAAAGATTCTTCATTCTTTGAGTTTAATTCCATGCTAATCTTTTGCGTTCTGCCCAATAAGTTTCAGGTTGTACAGCAAATGTTTTCATGATTTCTAGTTCTTCTTTTTCCAATTTAAAATCTAAAGCTTTAAGATTTTGGATAAGTTGCGTTTCAGTCGCAGCCCCACTCAACACTTTGTAAATAGGTAAGCTATCTAAACAAAACCTTAGCGCTACGGCATCAACTCCTACCCCGTATTTCATTGCTAATTGATGTAGTGTTTTATAAGCATTGGAATAATGAGGATATTTTTCATTTGGGAAGATACGACCATTTGACAAAGCTTCTTTTATAATCAATTTTTTATTTTGGGCAACCATCTCTTGAGCAATAGCCCCCAAGCTTTGATCAAAAATATTATAGGTAACTTGAAAAACATCAAACACTTGTTGACCATCTACCTCAAGGTCTAAAGCTATTTTTAAAATTTCTAATTGATTGGCTCCACTAACGGTGATTCCAATCTCAATAGCATGTTCCTGTTTTAGCGTTAACAATTGCTTGAAAATTGCTTGGTTCTTTAATACACCTGTTTCTAAAGTTGCTGAATGGATCTGATATATCTTCAGATAAGGCAATAAGACTTTAGACACCTTCCATTGTTCGTTGAGCTTACTTAAAGAGTGTTCTTTAACTTCATGGGTCTTTGCATCTTGTTTAAAATCTGCAACATAAGTATAACCCCACTTAGTGGCTATTTTGATATCCTTATCCGATTTACTATTGACCCAATCAATGATTAATTGTTCTGCCATACCATATCCTGGCGCCGTATCAAAAAAACGGACACCCAAATCATAAGCTGTATCTAAAACTTGTAATCCTTTGGCTACAAGTGACGCTTTAGATTCAAAGGCTAATTTCTTTTGTCGGATATTGATGTAGGAAGGACGACCTATTGCCGCAGTTCCTAGTCCTATTTGATTGTTTTTTTTCATTCTCCAGTGTTTGAGGTAGAGGGTTTGTGGTTATAATTATTGTTTGTGAGTCGTATAGTTTATCAGAGGATTTTGCGTGGGATATGGTTTTGTCAAGGAGTGTTTATTTTTTTTGATTGCTTTAGATTTGTGGAGACTATACGGGTTGTTTATTGTCGTAGTGACGCTACTTTCTATTAAAGTTGTTTTTGAAGTTGTTCAATTAGTGCCTTTGAATAGGCTAAAGTTAGAAAAAAGATGGGAAAGGGAGAATCTTCAATCAATGGTGTCCTCTGTCTTCCCGCATCTCAAATCTTAGAGGAAGTCATATTCGCAGACACAGTTGAGTGAATATTCTCGGAAAGGAGTCTTTACTTCATTGCTGATGAATGAAAGAGATATAGAAGTTGTTTAAAATTATTCAGAAGATAGGTTTAGTTTTTTTTGACAACTATGCAAGTTACCAATTCCATAAAGTCCCGTCTTCCAATCTTGTTACGGGTAGGTACGATCTTTTATATTTATAATTACTGGCTGTCGTTTCGTCATAATCCACTCCTAACCCTGGTTTATCTTCTAAATAAACATAACCATCCTTGATTGAAAGTGGATGTTTGAAAACGTTGTTCATAGTTTCATTTCCAAAACCGACAAATTCTTGAATACCAAAATTATTTGCCCAAATATTTAAATGCGCTTGTGCAGCGTGGCAAATTGGCGATAAATCAGGCGCCCCATGTGGTGCAATCCGAACATGATACAAGGCTGCAAAATCTGCTATCTTCCGCAAGGGAGTGATTCCTCCACCATGCGTTGCTGCCATTCGGATATAATCAATCCATTGATTACTGATCAAATCCATACAATCCCAAATCGTATTAAAAACTTCTCCAACGGCTAATGGTGTAGTCGTATGTTGACGAATACGTTCATAACCATTTTGATTTTCTGCAGTTACTGCATCTTCCAAAAATAACAATTGATAGGGTTCTAGATCTTTGCCTAATTTTGCTGCCTCAATCGGTGTTAATCGACTATGAACATCATGCAAAAGTTCGATCTTCATTCCATATTTTTCTCTTGCGCCCTTGAAGAGTTTTGGTATAAAATTGAGGTACGTTGTGGTGTTCCAATCATGTTCGGGTGGCAACGGGCGATTACTTTGTAATTCGTAATAATCTTTTTTGTCACCTAATGTACCGTAGGTTCCCTTTGAACTAGGTAAGGCACATTGTAATCGAACAGCTTTAAAACCTTGTTCGATTAATTTTCCTAAATTCGCTATAACTTCGTCAATAGTTTCGCCATTTGCATGACCATAAACTTTTATCTTATTTCTACTTTTCCCACCCAATAGTTGGTACACAGGCAGTCCTGCCATTTTTCCTTTTATATCCCAAAGAGCTAAATCTATCGAAGCAATAGCAGTCATTGTTACAGGTCCTCTTCTCCAATATGCTCCTTTATATAAATAATGCCAAATGTCTTCAATTTGATGTGCGTCTTTTCCAATCAAACATGGAATTATATGTTCTTCTAAATAAGCAACAACAGCCATTTCACGTCCATTCAATGTAGCATCTCCCCAACCGATTGTTCCATCTGCCGTGGTGATTTTCACTGTTACAAAATTTCTACTTGGACAACTGACAAATACTTTTATGTCGGTTATTAATGATTGATTTGTCAATGAATTATTCATCTCTTTTTGAATCTTAGAATTGTTATTTTGATTTATTTTTTAAAACTTATAGCCTTGAGGAATGAAGGTTCCTACTAGCGTATACACTCGATCACGAACTTGTCAAACATATTTAAACTATTTTCTTTTTAGAAAACTTCATAAATATTCCTCCTACCATCAACATGATTCCTCCCACAAATATAAAACATAAGCTACCTATCCATCCATTGGGAATCAGTGCTAACAAAGTAATAAAACCACCATACACCAAACACATATAGCCCAGAATTTTAAATTGCGTCGTATCATTTCCTTTATGGCCATGCTCTTTTTCATAGTCAACCGGTGTATTCATTTTTGTAAAAAATGTATCTACTTCTTTATGGTATTTAGGAGCAGATGTTTTAGCCAAAAAGCGAGTACCTAAAAACCATGCGCTACAGGAGATGATGATTGTAATTACGTTAGTAAAGAACATAATGTCTATGGATTCTCTAGTAGAAAGTCCTTCTAAAATACCAATATTCCCAGCTACCATTTCTGGTGTAACATAATTTTGAATCATGTACGATAAAAACATACCTAGAACAACCGTTGACCATCCTGCCCAACTAGGTGTGTTTTTAAATATTAACCCTAAGGTAAGCGGTATCATAAAAGGCAGTGAAATCATTGCACCTAGTCTCATATTGAGATCAAATAAATTCATCCCTTCCAATTGACTAAAAAACAAAGCTGATAAAATAATACATCCACCTAACACGGCAGTGGTTATATAAGATACCAACATCAACTCTTTGTCGCTTGCTGATTTCCGTAAAATAGGTTTATAAAAATTACGTACAAAAATACCTGCATTCCGATTAAGTGTACTATCCATTGACGACATAGTAGCTGCAAAAATAGCACATATCATGATACCAACCATCCCTTTTGGCAATAGCTCAATTCCCATTGCCAAATAAATACCATCAACTGCTTTTTCACCTAATGGCTTCAATATATCTACCTTGGTAATATCTGGAAAAATAATAGAGGCTGCCATGGGTGGAATAAACCAAATGAAGGTGACCGTAAAAAATAATATAGAGGTCATCAAAGCCGCTTTACGAGCATGTTGAGAATCTTTTACACCTAAAAATCGATAACCATCATTGGTGTTATTGACCGAAAAAAACTGTTTCATAAAAGAAGCTACTACCCACAACCAGACAATTTTATTATTTGCCAATTCTGACCAATTATATTGATGCGTTGGTAATTGATGTACAAATTCACTAGGACCACCCACATGATAAATGGATAAAAAGGCCAAGACAATCGCAACTGGTATCATGATGACCAACTGCATAAAATCACTTGCCACTACTGCCCATGAGCCACCTAATAAAGACATAAATAAAACTGCTGTCCCAACAGTTAATATGGTTAGGTTAAGGCTAATGCCAAAAATAGTAGACACAATAATTGCTAAACTATATAGCCATACGCCCCCGTGAATAAATCCAAAGGGCACCACCATCCAAGTAAAAAATTGTTCGTTTACTTTACCAAACCTGTCTCGAACTACCTCAATGGCTGTTATCGCTCTAGTTTGGCGAAATCGATAGGAGAAATAAAAATGACTCATCAAAAAGCCTAAACCATTTGCAAAATAAACAACAAATACAAAAGTACCTGCGGTGTAAGCTTTTCCTGCTGCCCCTGTATAAGTGACTGCACTAATAAAGGACATAAAGGTAGTCGCTCCTACCAGTTGCCAGAGCATACTACCACCACTTCGAAAGTAGTCGCTGGTATTCTTATTAAATTTTTTAAACACCAAACCAATTACGATCATCAGTAAGAAATAGGCTCCAATTACAATATAATCAAATATGGATAACATCTGGAATTGTTTTTTTTGGTCAAATTAGGTTGAGATGGATTTAGGATTTTAACAAGCCTTATAGATTTTGGTTCTTTGACAAATCCCGTGGTATAGCCCAATGATAAAATAAAATCAACGTTTCCTTCGGTCACTTTTGCTTTCATTTTAACATTGGCCACGGGATTTGTCAAAGAACGTAGATTTTTAATTTTAGGGCTAAATGATTTTATTTGGTTAGAAATAAAAAGGGAAATAACGTTTACTAAACTTTTGAAGTTTAGTAAATGTCCAAAGGTCCACTCATTCCTAACCTTGACCAAATAAAATCGCTTAGAACCTTAATTTTAGACGAGTAGAGAAAAAATATTTTGACGTTATTTTCAAAAAAAAAGCAAGCGTTATACCAACTAAAAACAGATGATATAACGCCTCTTAAATTGAATAAACTTAACCTTTACTATAATTCATGAAGCTATTCTAAATTATATACTATTGTAAATAGCTCCATAAACTATTGAAGTTGTTAAAACCTTTACGTTTAGTATCCAGGATTTTGTACTATTTCGTCAAAGGAAGTTACTTCAGTAAGTGGAATAGGAAAAACATGGTAATCACTACTAATAGTCGCTCCCATTTCAGCATTAAGAATACCTGGTTGAGCCGCATCAAATCTGACCAAATCAAACCATCTTTGTCCTTCGCAAGCAAACTCCAATCTTCTTTCATCTAAGATAGCTTGTCTAACCTCTTCTTTTGTTGATGCTGTACCAACCAAGCTTCCTAAGCCTGCTCTCGTTCTGATTGGATCTAACAATGCTAAAACATCATCTGCTGGAGTATTATTTTCATTTAATGCTTCCGCATATAACATGATAACATCTGTTAACCTCATTTCTATCCAGTCGTGATCCGTTGCTAAATCTAAACTATATTTTAAAGCAACCGTACTTGAAGTATCAATAGTTACATCTTGTCTCAAATCACCAGGGTTAGCAGCAAAAGCAGCGATTAAATCAGCATCTATAGGTGCATTTTCATTCGCATCCGCTTTTGTATTCGCTCCACCGTACCAGTTAGCAAATATTTCTCTTCCATAAGTTGAGATACTAGCAGTACTTGACATTTGAGTTGCAAATAAAATTTCTGAATTCAGATCATCTTCCGCTCCAAAAATGTCTTCATAGTTCGTTTGCAAAGCAACACCAGCTGCTTCTGCGCCATCAATAACAGCTTTAAGTTCTGTTTCTGCGGCAGTATAATTACCCATTGTTGCATACACTTTACCTAATAAAGCTTGTGCTGCATTGCTTGTTGCTCTACCTCCTGCATCTGCTGCACTTGCTGGACTTAAAGCACTCATTGCTTCTCGTAAATCAGGAATAATTACATCGTTATAAACATCATTCTTAGGCTGTCTTGGCAAAATAGTAGCATCTGCAATATCAGGTGAAGCTTGTAAATTAACGGTAACATCACCGAAAGCTAGAACCAATTTATAATAAGATAAAGCTCTTATAAAATGAGCTTCACCTACTAGATTTGGTTCTAAAGAATTTTCTATAACAGCGTTTGCACTTAATATTGATTTATATAAAGCTGCATAAAAAGGTCTGAAAAAATCTTCTGACATACTACTCGTCAAAGCATTACTACCGAATTCATCAAAATCAGTATATGGCGTCTCGTCAAAAAAAGCATTATCAGATCTGAAGTCACCAAATATGGCCATTGGTGAAACAGCATCAAAATGATAACCATAAGCCGCAAATAATATTGGCTCATAGTCAACTAGCGTATCTGAACTAGCGAAGTTAGGAGGACTTTGATCTAAGTCTGTGGAACATGCTGTTATTAACAACATTGTAACCATTATTATTAAATTATTTCTCATTATTTTTTTATTTAAAAGTTAACATTTAAACCGAAAGTATAAGTTCTCAATACTGGACTTGCACCTTCTTGGTGCCCGTACGTTGTTGGTCCTGCATAACCACCATTCGTAGTATTTATACCTTCTGGATTATAAGAAGTGTAGTCACTTCCCATGATGTACAATAAGTTAGTACCTGCTAGATATACTCTAACTGCACCAAATCCAATTCTATCCGTTAAGCTTCGGTCAAGCGTATAACCAAGTGTTATGTTTCTTAAAGAAATAAAACCTGCATCTTGTACCACTGCATCAGTTTGATCTCTAGCTCTAGTATAATGCAATCCAGTATCATCTTCAATACCATCATTTTCCGTATCAAAGTCTGAACGCAATCTTCCTCCCCAGTTTGAACCATTGTAAAGTGGATCTACGTTATAAAGTACTCCTCCATGGCTTCCTTGTAATTGGATACCCATATCAAAATTCTTATAGCTCGCACTACTGTTCAAACCCCAGTAAAAATCTGGTGTGTTAGATCCTAACTTAACTAAGTCTCCTCCATCTTCAACTGATTTTGTTGCATCAATTACACCATCACCATTCTGGTCTACTACGTAAACTTCTCCACTACTATTACCGATTACGTCTAGTGGGTTAATCATGTGTTTTTCTTCAACCCATCCTGTAGTTTCTAATCCCCATAATTCTCCAATTTCTCCACCTACATAATTTCGATATACAGCACCTCTACCTGAAGTTCCATAAATTTGATCAGGCAATTGAGTTAAAGGCCCCAAATCAGTAATTTCAGTATTTACTGTTGAAAGGTTAGCACCAACATTCCATTGGAAATCACCTCTATTCATTACCGTTGCACCAACTTCAATCTCTATTCCTGAGCTTCTTACGTCTCCAGAATTAAGCTTTACTGAACTAGTTCCTAAAACTTCTGATACACTTTGATCAATTAAGATCTTTTCGATATCAGAGATGTAATAATCTACACCTAGTCTAAATCTATTCTCAAGGAAACCTACATTAACACCAAAGTTAGTCTCTGTATTTGTTTGCCAAGTTAAATTAGGATTTGCTACATCATTAGGAATAAGAAATGCATTTCCTAAAACTGAAGCTCCAGGGTTTAAGATACTCAATGAGTTATAGGCTCCTAAATTAGAAGTCGTTCCTAATTCACCATAACTAACTCTAAACTTAACATCGCTTATTTTATTTGAGTTAAAGAAAGATTCGTTATGTAGATTCCATCCCAATGAAACTGCTGGAAATACTTCATATTTATTATTAGCACCAAAACGAGAATCACCATCGCGTCTTATAGATATAGATGCTAAATAACGATTATCAAAAGCGTAGTTAATTCTTCCAAAAACACTCTCTCTATTAATCGTTTCTTCTCTTTCTGTTACGAGAACATCATCCGGTGATAGCAATGCATAATTTAGAGCTTCGCCTAAAAGTTGTGGTACATTATTACCTTCTACAGAAGTTCCTTCCAAAAAGTTCTTTTGAAATTCAACTCCAACCAAAGCAGATATATCATGCTTCTCGTTAAGTACTTTAGAATAGTTTAAAGTTGTTTCACTTAATGCAGAGGTTCGATTGATATTGGTTTGATCTAGGTAAGTATCTTTCAATTCTCCATTATTGTCACCACCCGCTAATGAGTGACGATTTGCTTGCGTATTTCTCATATCTCCACCTAAAACAGTTTTTAAGTTTAGGCCCTCTAGGATTTTGAAATCCAAATAAGCACTAACATTACCGAAATATGATTTTCGTGTATTCGTTTTGTTGTCAATTAGAGACGCTGTACCAGGATTACTTGAACCTCCAATACCATTACCTGCTCTTCCATAGTGCCAATCCCATGCAGGATCACCAGGTTGTAAATCAGCGATACTTTGAGTATGAATTCCTCCTTTTCCTACACCATTGTCAAATTGTTGAGTTTCACTCACACCACCTTGTCTACTTACTCTAATTCCTAATGCTTGAGATTGTTCATTCAGATCTTGAACGAAAGCGATAGATGCTGGTGTATGATAAATAGGGTGAATGCTTGCCCCTCTCAAAATATCTCTCATACTATGCTCCAACTGTGTTCTGTTCGATGTAAATCCATTGAAGTTTATTCCTCCCATGAATCTATCATTCCACTTAGTATCGACACTTAAGCGTGCATTAAGTCTGTCAAACTCTTGAGTTCTTACCACACCATCGATATCTTGATAACCTAATGATGCAAAAAACTTGGTATCGTCATTACCTCCGCTCATACTGAAGTCATGGCTCTGAGTAGAACCTCTTCCAAAAATATAATCTTCAATAGCAACAACATCTGGTGCGTTTCTAAAGGCATTGATTTTAAAGTCTACAAAGCCTGGTGCGATTTCTTCAAGCTCAGTAACATCCCAATTGCCATTTGCAATTTGTTCGTCAGCATGATCCGCCCATTCGCTAGCAGTCATGTTTATATTACCTCTGTATTTTTTTGAGGTGCTTGTGTAAGCATTGTAACTAAATTTAGTTTTACCTGCTTTACCTTTTTTAGATGTTACCAAGATAACACCATTTGCTCCTCTAGAACCATAAATTGCAGCCGAAGCAGCATCTTTCAATACTTCTATACTTTCAACATCATTAGGGTTAACCGTAGCTAAACTTCCTGAAATTGGGTATCCATCGACTACAATTAGTGGATTGGAATTACCTGTTATTGAAGAAGCTCCTCTAATTTGAATTTTTGGATCAGCACCTGGCTCACCACTTTGATTTTGGATTAAAACACCAGCCATCTTTCCTGCCAAGGCATCATCTACACGAGGCACTTGAATAGCTGCTACATCAGCCCCACCTACCTGTGCTATTGCACCAGTATTGTGAGATTTTTTTCGGGTACCGTAACCCACTACAACAACCTCATCTAATAATTCTCCTTGCTTAAGAACTACATTTAGTGTTTTTTGGTCGGTAATGGCGATTCTTTGAGTGTTATATCCTGTGTAGGAAAACTCAAGTACATCTCCAGTGTTGACCGTTAGTTGATAATTCCCATTTAGGTCAGTAGTCGTTCCTGTTGTGGAATTGACTATTAGAATATTGACCCCAATAAGCTCGATGTTGCTTTCGTCTGTTACCTTACCTTCAAGGCTTATACCACTCTGGGTAAAGCCTGAGATAGTAGCAAGAACTATTGCAACCAATGTTAATAGAGTTTTAAGTTTCGTCATTGGTAATTAATTTTATTAAAAATTAGGTTAATAATTGGTCAACCAATCTGGTTCACCAGATTGGTTACCCAAATGTATACAATGTTTTTGTGAAAAAGAAATACTTACATTTGGATTATTAGATTGGTTGACCAAATGTAAATAATGTTTTTTGCGAAAAAAAAGCAAGTACCTTGATAACAGTCTTTTATATAGAATTTCTTTTTAATATTAGGTATAATTCAATTTGTTGGCTATTGCTCACTCAGAATAACTATCAGTAGGCATGTGACGAATCTCAAATAGCTCCTTAGTCAGGTCTCGTTTTTATTATTTATATTTCCACAATGAAATCGGAGAGAAATACAAAAAAAGATAATCGAAAAACACAGAACCTAATTATATCCCAAATAAGAGATTTAATCACTCATAAGAATCTATCACCAGGAGATAAACTGCCTTCGGAAAGGGAATTAGCTGAAAAGTTTGATACCAGCAGAAGAAATATTAGGGAAGCTATTAAAAAACTTGAATTCTATGAGTTGGTCAAGTCTGTCCCCCAAACGGGAACCTTTATAGCCGATGTCGGGCAAGTTGCTGTAATTGGAATTTTAAATGATATGGTAGCGCTCGAAAAACAAAATTTTAAATCTTTGGTAGAAACAAGGATATTATTGGAGTCAAAAACGGTTCTTCTAGCTGCAAAAAATCGAACTAAAACAGATTTAGGAAATATTGAAAAAGCGTTTTTCAATTACAAAAAAAAAGTATTCAACAGGGAAAATGCAATACAAGAAGATTTACTTTTTCATTTAGCTATAGCAAAAGCAAGTGGTAATAGTACCATAAATGAATTGATGTTGCAAATTATTTCGAAGCTCCTTACCATATATAGAAAAACACGAGTGTCTGATGAAAAAGATCTTGATTACGAAGTTAACAAGCATGAAGCAATTTTAAATGCAATAAAAAATCAGGATCCAAAATTGGCAGTTGAAGCTATGGAATTTCATTTTAAACTGCTCATTGAATTTTGTAACAATTTTGATAA
>CALGLS010000206.1 GCA_937959375.1 uncultured Saprospiraceae bacterium | reverse complement strand
TTACGGTGTTGATCATGTCCTTATTAGTGACTTAGACGACTACATGTCTTTAGATACAAAGACACTTGCGAGAGCAGAAGAATGAAAAATTTTACAGGATTTAAATATCAAGAGTCGGTCCTCCGTACGGTGGATGAACCTCTAGTTAAAAAGAAATTTAACTGGGACCGTTTCTCCTTTATCTGCTTATTGATATTGGGGCTTTGTTATTTTATATACTCCTATTATCAACGAATTGCTTATACTGAAGTACCAGGTCTGGTATTACTCGAAAAGATGGCGGTCAATTTTACAGACGATATTCGATTGTCTCAACTCTGTACGAAGGAAGGAGATGCTATACTAGAAGGAGATACTTTATTTATCTATACTTACGAAGATGAAGAGAAAGTTGAGAACGAAATGCAAAATCTTACGATCAATAAATCAATTACTAAAACTGGTGGTGGTAATAACCGTAATTTCTTACGAGATAAACTTGCGATCAAACGGCAAATAGCCATAAAAGGAAGTGAACGAGAAGGACAACGAGAAAGGCTAAAAGCAAGAAAAGCTGAACTCAGTGAAATGCGCAAGCAAATTTTGATGGGAGTAGATGTAGCGCATAAATTACCTGCTTTACAAACTAGTATCATTGGTATCGAAACGGATATCCGTTCACTAACTCGTGAGATTCGAATTTTGCGAAAGCATCTAGCTGAACTTCGGGAAGAAGAGAAACGTTTTAAAGATCTTGAAATAGCTGCTATGGCTGAACGCTTAGCTGATGGCAATCGATATCGTGAAGCATATTACCACTACGTCACACCAACATCTGGTGTCATTGGTCAAATTAATAATAGTCCAAACGAAGTTTGTTACAAATCTGAAAACATCATGGTGATTCACCAGTTAACAGATCTTAAAATTAAAGCCTACTTCGATCAGCGAAACATTAAAGATGTAATTATTGGAGAAGAGGTAGGTATTGAATTTCCAGATGGAACCTACGGTCGTGGAAAGATCAATAACTTCTATATTTCAACCTACGAGTTGCCTCCTGAATTCCAAAAGAAATATGAGCCAACAGAACGTTCTGTGGTTGCTGACATTGTACCGATTAATGAAGAGGAAGCAAAACTTTGGGTAGGGTATTACAAGATGGCTGTAAAAGTTGTCAAGCGAAATGAAATGCCTTACGATAAGCTGAATCAGTAAGAAATCAAAGTTAGAGTTTCAATCAAAGTTTCAGTGAGGTGGCAACTAAGCATTATCATTTTGATTGAAACTTCACTGCAACTTCCATTGACACTACCACTTCACTGCAACTTTGATTGAAAATTCAACTTCATTGCAACTGACATTTTGATTGCAACTCTCACTTCACGCTCACTTCCTACGACAAATACCGCCCCACAATAGGCATCCTTCTCCCCATCCCAAACGCTTTAGGAGAAACCCGAATCACCGGTGCCGTCTGATGTCGCTTAAATTCATTAATGTTCACCAAGCGCAAAATTCTACGTACCAACTTTTCATCAAACCCCATCTCGATAATTTCCTTTGGTCCCTGACGTTTTTCAATGTATTGTAAAAGGATCTCATCCAGAATATCATAGTCAGGTAAGCTATCCGAATCCTTTTGGTCAGGACGCAATTCTGCTGAAGGTGGTTTTGTAATACTGTTAACCGGAATCATTTCTTTGTCCTTGTTGATGTAGCGTGCTAGTTCGAAAACATCTGTTTTGTATACATCACCAATAACCGAAAGTCCGCCACACATGTCACCATAAAGTGTTCCGTAACCAACCGCCATTTCACTTTTGTTAGAAGTGTTTAACAAAATGTTTCCAAATTTATTTGAAAGCGCCATTAAATACATTCCTCTGATGCGCGCCTGTAGGTTTTCTTCCGTTACGTTGAAAGGCAAGTCACCAAACAAAGGAGACAACTCACTCATGTATGCCTCATATACTCGCTGCACAGGAATGATGTCATAAGGACAACCAAAGTTTTCTGCCAAGTCCTGTGCATCCTGTACCGAGTGCCCAGATGAAAATTGTGAAGGCATTAAAATCAAACGTACATTCTCTGGTCCCAAAGCTCTTGCGGCAAGTGCTGCCGTTACTGCAGAATCGATTCCACCAGAAAGGCCAAGTATCGCTTTCTTAAAACCAAGTTTGCCAAAATAATCTTTTACGCCAAGTACAATCGCATCGTGAATTAAGGCAATTTTATCTTTGGGCTGTGGCTTGTGTACACCACCTTTTTGCACAGCATCTAATTCATAGGTTCTAACTGCTTCTTCAAAATATGGAAGTTCATCAAATAGTTTTCCATCAGGTGACATCACGATAGAACCACCATCAAAGATCAATTCCGTTTGTGCACCAGCATGGTTGATATAAAACATTGGAATACCGTAGCGCTTTATATTGGCTTGCACAACATGTATGCGCGATTCTGCCTGCTTGTATGAAAAAGGAGAGGCCGATAAGTTGATAATGAAATCTGGTTTTTGTGGCATCATTTCATCCATTGGACAAACTTTGTAAAGTGGATTCTCGTTTCCAATGTTCCAAATGTCTTCGCAAACCGTCAATGCAATGCGCTTGCCTTTATATTCCACGATTTTATGTTCCGTTCCCGGTTCAAAATATCGGTACTCATCAAAGACATCATAAGTAGGTAACAAAGTTTTGTGTTGCACCTGTTGGATTTTGCCATCGACCAAAAAGAAAGCAGAGTTGAATAAATCTTTTCCTTCTGGTACTGGGTTTCGACTAGGCGAACCTACTGCTATTGCAATCCCGTTTGCTGCTTTCGCTAAAGCTTCCACTGCAGCTTCAGCTTGTTCAATAAAATCATCAAACTCTAAAAAATCTCTAGGTGGATATCCACAAGTCGATAGCTCGCTAAAACAAATAATATCTGCTCCTTGTTCTTTGGCAGTGGCGACTGCTTCCAGCATCTTTTGGACGTTTCCTTCAAAATTACCGATATGGAAGTTGAGCTGTGCTATTGCGATTTTCATATTTCTTTTGTGTTTTGTATCTATTTTGAACGTGCGTTCTAGTTGATACTAAAAAATGATAGGACCAAAATTATACTTTTTTTAGACAGGATTAACATGATTGTCAGGATTTCTCTTTAGACGTATAGATTTGCAAGATTTTATTCTTCTTTTTTAGAATAAAATAGAACAATTTACGAAGCAAATAGTTTTCGTTCGTTTTTATTCAAAAGTGAAACTTTTAATAAATTAAAATCTTGTTGATCTCGTAAACCCTGTCCAAGTATTTAGTGTACGTAAAGTGTAAATTTATATCGCAGGAAAGAAAAAATAATTTGTCTTCCACTAGCGAGATCTATTTATTCGACGTTTAATCAAAAAAAAAGTATAATTTTGTAAGCCATAGTTGATCAACTAATTTTAAAAATTAACCTCAATTAATTCTATACTGATTATGAAAATTAAAATTACATTTCTATTCGCCTACCTATTTGTAGCAACTATTTGTAGCGCACAAATTGTAACAATTGACCCACCATTTGCGACGGTTGATGATGAGGTTACCATAACCTACGATGCTACGCAAGGAAGCGCTGGTCTAGTAGGTGTCGCTCCCGTATTTATGCACAGTGGAGTTATAACGGTAGCCGGTGGACCGGGGAATTGGCAATATGTCCAAGGGAACTGGGGGACCTATGATGCGAATGGAATTATGGAAGACATGGGGAATAACATCCACACGAAAACCATCACCATTCGAGATTTTTACAACGTTCCGATGGGAGAAGAAGTGACAGAATTGGCCTTCGTTTTTAGAAATGAGGATGGTAGCCTTGAAGGCAAAACTTCCGACGGACAAGATATCTTTATTCCACTTTCTGAAGGAGGAAGCGAATTACAAATGAATATCGTGACACCCGTTGAAGATGTTGTGATTGCAAATATAGGGCAGACAATTCCAATTAGCGTAAACGTGTCGACTGATGCTGATATTCAGATTTCTGAAAATGGAACAATCCTTTCAGAGACCACTTCACCTGCAAGTTCAATCAACTACGACTTGGAAGTAACCTCTGGAGGAGAACATACAATATTAATAACTGCAACGGTCGGTGCCGAAACAGTGAGTGATTCTTTCTTGTATATTATAAACCCATCGGTCGTCACTGCTGAACCACCAGCGGGAACAAAAAATGGAATCAATCAAGTTGATGCTAATACAGTACTTTTACAACTTTGGGCACCGTACAAAAATTTTGTTTATGTGCTAGGAGACTTTAATAACTGGCAGCCCAATGTTGACTACTTCATGCAACGCTCAAGCGATGGATCTACTTGGTGGATTGAAATTGATGGCTTAGATCCTAACGAAGAATATGCTTTTCAATATTATGTAAATGGAAGTATAAAAATTGCTGATCCATATTCTGAAAAAGTACTAGACCCTTGGAACGATCAGTATATCAATGAAGCGACATACCCCAACTTAAAACCATATCCTGCGGGGCTAACCACAGGGATGGTCACTGCTTTCAAAACGCAAGATGAAGTCTTTAATTGGCAAAATGATAACTACGATCGACCTGAAAAAAGTGATCTAGTCATTTATGAATTATTATTACGAGATTTTATAGATAGACACGATTTTCAAACACTTACAGATACACTCGATTATCTAGAACGACTGGGAATCAATGCGATAGAGCTGATGCCTGTTAATGAATTTGAGGGGAATCAATCTTGGGGCTATAATCCTTCATTCCACATGGCTTTGGACAAATATTATGGAACACCTGAAGCATTCAAAATCTTGGTTGATGCTTGTCATGAACGTGGTATTGCCGTTATTATTGATGTCGTTTATAATCATGCTTTTAGCCAAAGCCCACTAGCACAGCTTTATTGGGATTCAGCAAACTTCAGACCTTCTCCTGAAAACCCTTGGTTGAATGTAACACCCAAACATCCCTTCAATGTTGGTTCTGATTTTAATCACGAAAGTCAGCGCACACAAGAGTGGATGGATCAGGTGATGACACATTGGATCGAAGAATTTCATGTGGATGGATTTCGATTTGACTTGTCAAAAGGATTTACGCAAACCTTTAATAACGATGTCGGAGCTTGGAGTAATTACGACGCAAGTCGAGTCGAATTACTCAAAAGAATGGCAGATGTTGTTTGGGACCTCGATCCAGATTTCTATGTCATCCTTGAGCATTTTGCAGCAGCTGACGAAGAGCGAGAATTGTCAGACTATGGAATGATGCTTTGGGGTAATGGCGTGCACGAATACAATGAAGCATCAATGGGCTGGTCGAGCAACCTGTCTGGAGTAGACTATCAGGTGTCGTGGAGAGATATGGATGATCCTCATCTGGTTGGCTACTTGGAGAGTCATGATGAAGAGCGATTGAACTATAAAAATCTAGAATTCGGTAATTCAAACGGAGCTTATGATATACAAACCATGCCAATCGCTTTGGATAGACAAGAACTAGCGGCGACTTTTTTCTTCACGATTCCGGGACCAAAAATGTTTTGGCAATTTGCAGAACTGGGGTATCATTATTCGATTAACCGCTGTGAAGATGGTACGATAAGTCCTGATTGCAGGCTTTCGCCAAAACCAATTCGCTGGGACTATTTTTACAATGAAAATCGTAGAGATGTTTACAATACTTGGGCGGCGCTCATTTATTTGAAAACCAATTTCCCCGTTTTTAAAACGACAGATTACAACTACAATCTATTCTCTAAACTCAAGCGAATTAATCTATCCGATTCAGATATGCATGTGACTGTGCTGGGTAACTTTGATGTACAAGCAGGAGATATTGATCCCATGTTTCAGGAGCAAGGTTGGTGGTACGAATATTT
>CALGLS010000205.1 GCA_937959375.1 uncultured Saprospiraceae bacterium | reverse complement strand
CGATCTCCTATTTCAGTTGTATAGTGCGCTTCATTTTCAAGATAGAATTTTTCTAAGTTGTCAAACGTTCTTGCGTAACCTAATTCTGCCGTCCCTTGATTGAATGGTCGAGATAGGTAATATTTCAGTTCTGGATCATTGTTTATTAAAAAATAAAATTCCATGGCTCCTATTTGATCTTCATCTCGCAAAATAAAGTCAAATCTTAAAGTTTCCGAACGGTTTGTCAGTAGAACTAGATTTTCAAAATCATTTAGATCTTCAATGGTTTCGAGGTTAATTCTAAAGTTTTCAATTTGCACTGGTGTATCGCAGGTATGTAGTACCTCTTCTTCTTTTGTACAACTTACTAAAGTGATTAATGCTAGGAGGAAAATTACATTTAAGATTTTCATAATGAGATTTTTTAGTAGAATTTATCTTGTGGTTTTATTTATGAAATTGTTTAAGACAAATTCTAGGTGAATAATTTTTTCATGCTTTAATTTAAATAAGTAACTGATTGCTGTTCAGCCCACTGATATAATCGTTCAGCGATTGTAACCACAAGATGAGGGAGAAATATTCGTTTTGATATTTTATGTGACCAAGTCCCCTCTATTTGGTACAAACCAGAAAACTATAGGTAGATTTGATTCGTCCTTAAAAAGGAGCGATTCGTGTAAACAAGTCTTATATTGGTGTAAACTTTAAGTTTGCCGAAAGAGATAAACGTACCTTGAATGAAAATCAAGCAAAATGAATAAGAAATACAATTGGCATTTCATTTCCTGGAGCATTTATGTGATCTATCAATATGCAGAAGGTATTATTGAGGATAAGGGATTTGATTTTCAAGGTATGGCCCTCACTAGTTCTTATATTCTAACTACAATACTTACTTTTTATGTTTTCTACTTTGGCGCGTGGAAGCCATATTTAAAGAATGGGAACAAACTAAAGGTAATCTTGGGAACAGTGATGGGTTTGATCTTTTTTATTACTTTCCGACATATTTTAGAAGAGAAAGTTTTTGAAGCTGTATTCGGTTTTGGAAATTACAGGAACGATGATCTTTGGTATTATTTTCTTGACAATGTTAATCGCGCCATCTTTGTTGGTGGTTGTAGTTTGGTAGTTGCGCTTTTGGAGAACAAGTATCAATTAGAAACTGATTACTTACAAGTCATTAATGAAAAGTCTGAAGCGGAGATGTCCATGTTACGTAGTCAATTGAATCCGCATTTTTTGTTCAACACCTTAAGTTTCCTTCATACCAAAACCTTTAAACTTGATCCTGAGCTGGCAGATACCGTACTCAAACTTTCTGACATGTTGCGCTACTCGCTACAAAGTTCGAAGGCGGATAAGGTGGCAATCAAAAGTGAGATTGAGTTATTGGAAAACTATATTGCTATCTTTCAAAATAGGTTTGCTGGTAAGTTTTTTGTAAATTTTGAGGTGATTGGCTCGCAACTTCAACAACGAATTGAACCCTTGCTTTTGATTCCTTTTGTAGAGAACACTTTTAAGCATGGCATCTTAAGTGATGCGGATACTCCTGCTGCAATTAAGTTGGAAATTTTGGATGGTCAATTCCGTTTTAGTTGTCAAAACAAAATTAATAATTACCAAAAAGATCCGGGAAGTGGCATTGGTTTGGAGAATGTAAAACGACGTTTGAAATTACTATATCCTGAGCGACATGATTTGAAAATTTTAGAAGAGGATGCTATTTTTTCTGTTGAGTTAACACTGGACATAAACGATTAATTATCAATAAATTATACGCTAAAAACAATTTAGCTTTAAAAATATGTTCTATTTCATTTATGGAATTTCTTGAATTTTGACTCTTATTAGTAGAGGGTTGCTGGAATAAGCAATCAGAATTTAAATATCTACTAATCGAAATCAATCGAAGGAACATCATAAATATGGGACAATCACTTGTTAAAAATTATATCCACATTGTATTCAGCACAAAGAACAGACGACACTGGATAAAACCATCAATTGAGAAGGAGCTACATGCTTACCTCGGTGGCACATGCAATGAATTGGGAAGCCAAGCAGTCATTGTAGGTGGATACACCAATCACATCCACATCTTATGTATGCTATCTAAAAAAATGGCACTCATGACTTTAGTCCAAAAGGTAAAGGCCAATTCATCTGCTTGGGTAAAAACTAAAGGACCTGAGTTTGTAAACTTCTTTTGGCAAAAAGGCTACGGCGCTTTTTCTGTAAGATATGATCAAGCTGAAGTTGTGATTAACTATATAAAAAATCAACATGAACATCACAATAGAAAAATAACATTCAAAGAGGAGTACCGCAAAATCTTAAAAGAAAACGAAATCGAGTTTGACGAAACTTATGTTTGGGAGTAGTGGTTTTGGTTGGGTAGAACTTTGTTCTACCCAAGGAGATGTCGTCCCTTCAGGACTAAGTTGGTTTTGTTTTAGTCGAGGGGATATCGTCCCTTCAGGACTCGCTCAACGTTTCAGTCCCAACGGGACGATATACGCTCATCAGCGGAAGCATTCCGCGCGACACACACAAAGATATGATACTAAAAGCCATAGCCGTAGACGACGAACCACACGCACTAGAACTCCTAGAAGTCTACGTCGACAAAGTTCCCTTTCTAGAGCTACACAAAACGACCACCTCCCCCTGGGAAGCACTCAAGATAATACAAGAAGAAGATATCGACCTACTCTTCCTAGATATACAAATGGACGAACTAACCGGACTCCAACTCCTAGACATATCCAACAAAAAATGTCCCGTCATCATAACATCAGCCTATCAAGAATACGCACTCGATGGTTACCAATATCAAGTAAGCGACTACCTGCTCAAACCTTATTCTTTTGATCGCTTCCTAAAAGCAGTTAACAAAGTACGCTCTGAAGCTCTAGATAAAAATAACCCGGTAACAAAAATAAGTACCGCAACAAACCAACCCAAGGCCAGCCACATTTTTGTAAAAGGAGATGCTAAAAATAAATTTCATCAAATCAAATTAGCAGACATTCTCTACATCGAAGGACTGAAAAACTATGTTCAATTCTTTTGTCATAAAGAACGAATCATTACGTTGCAAAATATGAAATACCTAGAGGAGAATCTACCGACTAACCAATTCATTCGAATCCATCGATCCTACATTGTTAACCTTGATGGTATTGAAAAAGTGGAAGGACACACCATTTATATTAATGGACAATTGTTGCCGATTGGACAGAGTTATCGGGAGGGATTTTATTCGGTGTTACAGGAGAGAGGGTTGAAAAATTAGAATGGGAATGGGAATGGGAATGGGAATGGGAATTAGAGTGGAAATTAGAATTAGAATGCCCCTTTGACGTGAGGGAAATGGGAATTTGAATGTGAATCGAAATTGGAATGCCGTCCAACGTAAAACACACGATAACGGGCTATTCTAATTTCGATTCTAATTCTAATTCCCATTCTAATCCCTCTACCCTTTCGTAATCGCTTCATCCAAATTAAAAATCGTACTTGCCAGAATAGTATAAGCAGCCATCTCCGACACTCCCAATAATTCCTTTTGAGGGTAGACACCATTACTTAACAACGCTTTAGCGGAATCCTCATCTTTTTGGAAACGACTTAATTCCTCCTCGAAATATTCACGTAAGGCAGTTTGCTCATCTTCTGCGGGAAAACGAGAAGTGGCTAACCTAAAAATGAAATCAATCCGTGCATCTAAATCAGGTTTTGCTTCCTCAATTGATCGGTAGGCAATCACCCGAGCTGCTTCGATAATTTGTGGATCATTCATCAAAACTAAAGCTTGTAATGGCGTGCTCGTTCGCTGGCGCTTAACCGTGCAATTATCTCGAGAAGCAGCATCAAAAGTAATCATCGATGGCGGTGGAACAGTACGTTTCCAAAAGGTATACAAACTCCTTCGATACAAGGCACTCCCCTCTCCTTCTACATATTTTGCGGTACTACCGCCGCCACCACCTGTTGTTTCATACCAAAGTCCTGGCGGCTGATATGGCTTTACAGATGGACCTCCAACATCCTTTACCAACAAGCCACTGATATTTAAAAAGTGATCCCGAACCATCTCGGCAGAAAGCCGTAATCGAGGCGCACGTGCGAGGTAATTATTTTGTGGATCCAACTCCAACATCTCGGGACTAATTTTTGTGCTTTGACGATAAGTAGCAGAACTTACGATGTATTTCAATATAGATCTGACATCCCATTTTTCTTCAACAAATTTTATTGCTAACCAATCCAACAACTCAGGATGTGTGGGAAGCGCACCTTGATTGCCAAAGTCATTGGAAGTTCCGACTATTCCGTTTCCGAAAAGTTGTTGCCAAAAACGATT
>CALGLS010000204.1 GCA_937959375.1 uncultured Saprospiraceae bacterium | reverse complement strand
AAATTCCGTTGGGTCACCAGCACCAGTACCTGTTCCGTGTGCTTCCAATAAACCGACCGTAGAAGGTGCAAAACCTGCGTCTTCATAAGCTCGATTCATCGCAAGTGCCTGTCCCTGTGGACGCGGTGCATAAACAGATTTAAAACGACCATCAGAGGAAGTTCCCACACCTTTTATAACAGCATAAATACGATCACCATCTCTTTCGGCATCTTCCAATCTTTTGAGTACCATCATACCCAATCCTTCACCGATTAGCATGCCATCCGCTTTGTCACTGAATGGGCTAATATTTCCTGATCTTGAGAATGCAGGGGTTTTAGAAAAAGACATATACATGAAAGGGGAATTGTCGGTATCCACACCTCCAGTAAGCATCATGTCGCAGCGTCCTTCCACTAATTCACTAAGCGACATTTTGATCGCACTAAGCGAAGCAGCACAAGCCGCATCTACAACAGAATTGATACCACCAAGGTCGAAACGATTGGTGATTCTACCAGAGATCACGTTTCCTAAAAGGCCAGGAAATGAGTTTTCATTCCAACCGATGTAGGCCTTTTTCATTTTGTCAACGATGCGTGGAATATCTGATTCAGCGACACCAGAGTTGCGCAAGGCTTTTTCCCAAATAGGGTACTGCAAACGAGCGATAAGTGGTGTGATTAGTTTTTGACCACCACCAACTCCGAGTAAGCAACCTGTTTTTTCTTTTAGTTCAGTTGTGAAGCGATTTGACTCTTTAGAATAACCTGCGTCAGCGAGTGCATCTCTTGCAGCAACTAAACCAAGAAGTTGAGAAGCATCCGTTACTTCAAGGATGTTTGGCGGTAAGCCAAATTCTAAAGGATTAAAGTCTATTTCCGGTAGGAAGCCTCCGCGCTTACAGTAGGTTTTGTCCGGTGCGGTCATATCAGGATCGTAGTAATCTTCGATTAACCAACGATTTGCAGGAACATCTTTGATACTATCTTTTGCAGAAATAATATTTGTCCAAAACTCTTCAACGTTTTTAGCGTCAGCGAAAAGGGCAGAAAGACCTATGACAGCTATTGGCGTTTTTTGTAAGGAGGAATTTAGATTCATTTAGAGGTATTGTGTTAGATAGAAACTTTGAAAAGTTCCTCTTGTATTTGTAATAATTCGATTCCTTTGATGGTGCAAAGTCCTCGTAGATATGGTACCAGTATTCCGAACGTCAATCTTTCTTTACTGAATTCGGTAACTGGAAATTGTTTATTGTCTTTTAGTAGTTTCAACATAGCTAGAACCGTTTTGCCAACGACTTCGATATCCATGTCAGGTTTGTAAATGCCATCTTTGATTCCCCATTCAGCAAGATAAATGAGTTGCTTATGTGCAAAATTGTCGTTTTGGCGATAAGACTCATTTAAGAGACCGGGGTAGTAGCGAATAATGTCTCCAAAGAAGTTCGGATTGACTTGATAAGACCTTCTCACTATCATTTGGTGCATGAAAGCCATTGCTTCAATCACGTTATCTGCTGACTTAATCAGTTCTTCATTTTCTGTTCTAACTTTTTTGTGATATACGTCGAGGCAAGCTCTAAGAAGCGTAATTTTGTCTTCGAAATGATTATAAATGGTTCTTTTTGAGGTATGTAACTCTTTGACTATTCGATCAATAGTGATAATTTTCACTCCATGTTGGATGAAAAGCTTGGTAGCCGTATCTATTATCAGTTCTCTTGTAATCATGGTTAAATTGTGAAGCTTTTGGTCAGTAAAACTGAGCTAAGAATCAAGTTATTGTACTGGTGGTAATTTTTTTGTTCCTCCAGTACCACAAAGAAAGCGATTATTAAGTTGGTATGCAAATTTTTTTTATACTCAGGGCCATGGCATGGGGGAATTCTCTTTCATAGAATCTAATGCATTGAGTTGTGGTGAGATGTAATGAAGTTATGTGTATGTCTGTGATAAGTCAGGATTTGAAAATATGTAGCTCATTTTGATTAGAATTCTTGGATGGATTAAGTTTATCTTGCGTGCTTAAAATTTAATTGTCAAAAATCTATGGAGGTACACATTTCTTGGACGAGGACTACTGAGTATTTGAAGGGTAGGAGTTTGGAGGATTTGCTACTTGGGATGTCAGATGCTATTGCGGAGCGAGCTCGACGATATCAGCGAGAGGCAGATGGAATTGATTTTTTGGTTGGCCGACTACTTTTGGATGAGGCCTTAGCTGCACACGAGGTAGAAGAACGACTAGAAGATATTCAATACAATGAAAAAGGAAAACCATTTTTGAAGTCGGTCTATTTTAATATTTCGCATACGGAAGATATGGTTGTTTGTGCTTTTTCGAAAGAAGTGGAGATGGGCATTGATGTGGAAAAAAAGAAAATTGTAGACTTAGAGAGTTTTAAGGATTGGTTTAATGAGGCGGAATGGACCAACATTGTCGCTGACCGAGAAACCATGGAACCATTTTACTGGTATTGGACAAGAAAAGAAAGTATTATAAAAGCGAAAGGACTTGCCTTGAGTAAT
>CALGLS010000203.1 GCA_937959375.1 uncultured Saprospiraceae bacterium | reverse complement strand
CTGAGGAAAGGAGAAAACAAAACCTTGGGTTTTTATGATATCGGATTCTATGCAGGACCATACATGTTAATTGTAGGATATCGCGAAGATTATGAAAGAGATATCTATTATCCAGACAAGGGTAATGCTGAGCAGATGACTTTTGAAAAAGATGTAGAGGCAGTAGAAGCAGGGGTAATACTCGGAATTCAGTTTGATATCACAACTCGAGTTTTATTAGACTTTTATATAGGGGGAGGTATTCGACAAGGAAATGTAATGGATAGCTTTGATGACTTTGACCATCCAGATGATTTCTATTATGAACCTTCTTATGGTGTGTTTGATATAGAATACACTGGAGTGAAACCGAAAGTAGGTTTTCAAGTGGGGATCTCTTTTTAAATAGTTTCATTCAATAAATAGTCGCAACAAAACTTAATCGTTAAGAAATACCTTCTTTAAATTTTCATAAAATGCGTCAATATTTTTTATTCATTGCAGTCTCTTTATTACTAATTTCTTGCGAAGTTGAAACAGAAACCACAAAGCCTTCAATCCAAAACATTTCTGAATCGGTATATGCATCCGTTACGATTGTTCCACAAGATCTATATAATGCTTATTCAGTTATTCCTGGTCTGCTCGATCGCGTATATGTAAAAGAAGGTGACCTAGTTAAAAAAGGACAGGTACTCGCGCAAATATCGACAACCAATCAGCAGATTAGCAGAGAAAGCGCCAAGCTGAATATGGATTTTGCTAAAGACAATAGCAATGAACAAGCTGCAACCTTGGCTGGTATTGCTGACGAAATCAGATCCGTGAAAGAACAACTAAAATTAGATTCTTTAAACTACTATAGGCAGAAAAGCCTATGGGCAGATAATGTTGGTTCTAAAAACGAACTGGAAAATAAAGCATTAAAGTACGAACTCATTCAAACCCAATTGGATGGACTAAATAAAAAGTATGAACGAACTAAGTTAGAACTTGACAACAAATACAAACAGTCCAGGTTTACCCTACAGCAAGTAGAGGCTAATTTAGATGACTACACCATAAAAGCAAAAATGGACGGTCGGATTTACGTTTTGCGAAAAGAAGAAAAAGAATTGATCTCAACTCAAGAGTCATTGGCTCAAATTGGAAAAGCAAATGACTTTATTATAGAAATGTTGATTGACGAAGTGGATATCGTAAAAGTGAATTTAGGCCAACTAGCTTATATTACTTTGGACGCCTACAAGGGGCAAGTCTTCGAATCAAAGATTTCTAAAATTTATCCATTAAAAGACAGTCGAACTCAAACGTTTAAAGTGGAAGGGCACTTTGAAAATCCACCCGCAAAATTATTTGCTGGCTTATCTGGTGAGGCTAATATTGTGTTGGATGAAAAGAGAAGTGCGATTACAATTCCATTGGTTTATTTGAAAGAAGACAGAATGGTAGAAACAACTACCGGTGAAGTTGAGGTAGAAACGGGGCTTCAAAATATAAATTACGTAGAAATAATTTCAGGTATTGACACCTCCACTGTTTTGACAAAACCGAATATCCAATGACCAACTTTAAAATCATTTTGGATATCAGTACCACCTTTTTGCTTTCAAGGATTAAACAATCTACTATTGCTGCATTAGGCGTGACCTTTGGTATAGGGACCTTTATTATTCTGGTTAGTTTCATGACAGGCCTCAATAGTTTGCTTGACGGATTGATTTTAAATAGGACACCGCACATTCGTATTTACAATGAAGTGAAACGAAGTGAAGTACAGCCTGTTGACTTAGTTTCAAGATTTAGAAATGGCTTAAATATCGTTCATTCCATTAAACCTAAGAAAAATCAAATTCGGATTCACAATGCTTTGCCCTTAATCGAATCGCTTAGAAGAGATGAACGAGTTAAAGGGGTAACACCTCAAGTTGCTGCCAAAGTGTTTTATTTATCTGGTTCAACAGAATTGAATGGTTTAGTCAATGGGATCAACGTTGAAGACGAAGTCTGTTTATTTAATTTCGACGATTATATAGTACAAGGTAGTCCGCAGGATTTGTTGAAAAACAAAAATGGAATATTACTAGGCGCTGGAGTGGCAGACAAAATGTTACTCGCCGTAGGTGATCGCATTCAGGTGATTACCACAAGCGGAGGAATTGTACCACTAAAGATAGTGGGCATCTTTCAAAGTGGATTGGCAGACTTGGATAATGTACAAAGCTATGTCAATCTGAAAATGGCACAGCAACTCATCGGTGAAAATACAAACTACATATCGGACATTAATGTAAAACTTTGGGACATGGACAATGCGGTTCCTATGTCTGCTGCCATTAGCGAACAGCATGATCTCACTGCCTTAGATATTAAAACAGCGAACGCACAATTCGAAACAGGTACAGCCATCCGAAATCTTATAACCTACGCGGTATCTATCACTTTGTTGATTGTCGCCGGATTTGGCATTTACAATATTCTCAACATGTTCATCTATGAAAAGATGAATGATATTGCGATTTTGAAAGCGACAGGGTTCTCAGGTTTAGATGTAAAATTAGTTTTTATCAGTCAGGCTTTGATCATTGGATTCTTAGGAGGTTTGTTGGGTTTGATACTGGGATTTGGTGTTTCTGTCTTGATAAGTCATGCACCTTTTGAAACAGAAGCTTTGCCAACCATTAAAACATATCCAGTTAATTTTGATCCGCTCTTTTATGTAATCGGAGTTGTGTTTGCAATTAGCTCTACCTTTTTGGCTGGGTACTTACCTGCCAGAAAAGCAGAGCAGATAGATCCTGTGGAAATCATTAGAGGGCAATAAACAGTTCAATAAAAAAAAAATTAGAATGAGCGTCGTTTTACAAGCTAAAAAGGTAAGTAAATTTTTCAAGCAGCCTGTTCTATTTCAGGTGTTGAAAGATATTTCATTTTCGATTGAGGAAGGAGAGTTTGTTTCTATCATGGGGAAATCGGGTTGCGGAAAGTCAACCCTCCTTTACATTCTGTCAACCATGGATACCGATTATGATGGAGAACTTTTTTTGGCTGGTGAAAAATTAACAGGCAAGTCAGGAGAAGCATTAGCTCGTTTTAGAAATGAAAAAATTGGATTCGTTTTTCAATTCCATTATTTGCTTTCAGAGTTTACTGTTTTGAAAAACGTTATGTTACCTGCTTTGAAGTTGGGTCGAAAAAGCGAAAAAGAAATCGAACGTGATGCCATGGAAAAGCTAGCTATTTTAGGAATAGAAGATCAAGCCCACAAAAAAGCGTCTATGATTTCGGGAGGACAAAAACAGCGAGTTGCCATTGCAAGAGCGCTTATCAATGACCCTGCAATCATCATGGGAGATGAACCAACTGGGAATTTGGATAGCAAAAACGCTGACAACGTATTTAATGTTTTTAAAGAACTCAGCGTAAATAACAAGCTATCCTTACTAATAGTGACACACGATTTAGATTTTGCAAAAAAGACAGATCGGATTATTGAAATGGGGGATGGTGAGATTATTGGTAGTCGGAGTTTCGCTTAGTTGTTTCTCGTCTTGCGGTTTTTTGGACAGGATTTACACGATTTACAGCATTTGTATTTTTGTTGTTTTTGATTCTCAAAAAACAACTATTAGTAAATCATATGACGCTCTTTCGGGCCTTGAAAAAGCAACGCTTTTAAAAGAAAGTGACATCCTGTTAATCTTGTAAATCCTGTCAGAAATTACGTTCGAGAGAATAAGGAACTAAAAGTCAAAATCATTTATTGCAATGCCAACAACAGAAATTAAAATAAAAGGCCTAAGTGACCAGCAAGTCATCCAGTCTCGTAATCAAGACGGATCTAATGAGCTAGATTTCAAGAAAGAAAATGGTTTGCTCGATGCCTTGAAAAGCTTGATGAAAGAACCCATGGTCATCTTGCTTCTATTGGCTTCCGTTATCTATTTCATAAGTGGAGATATTGGAGATGGATTGTTTTTGGCAATAGCCATTATCTTGGTTGCCTCTATTTCTTTATATCAGGATTCAAGAAGTCGAAATGCATTGGAGCAACTAAAAAACTTCAACTTACCCAATTGTAAGGTCATTAGAAATGGATTAATCATAGAAATAAAAACGGAAGAACTCGTGATCGGAGATGCACTAATGGCTGAAGAAGGCACAACGATAGCTGCCGATGGGACTATTATACAGTCCAATGATTTTTCGGTCAACGAATCCATTCTTACAGGAGAATCCTTCTCTGTTTTCAAAAATGTAAAGTCTTCAGATAATAAAATATTTCGTGGAACTACCGTCGTGAGCGGGCTAGCTATTGCTACAGTTACGGACATTGGTAATAAAACAGCGATTGGAAAAATTGGGAAAAGTCTTGAGGATATCAAGGAGGAAAAGACTCCTTTAGAAATTCAAATCAATGATTTTGTCAAAAAAATGGTTGTGGTAGGAGTCATTGTATTTCTGATTGTTTGGGGGATTAATTTTTATAGAGGCTATGGAGTGTTAGAATCCTTACTCAGCGCACTGACCCTTGCTATGAGTATTTTACCAGAAGAAATTCCAGTCGCATTCACCACCTTTATGGCAATAGGAGCTTGGCGTTTGATGAAACTGGGCATCATCGTAAAACAAATGAAAACGGTAGAAACATTGGGATCTGCCACGGTTATCTGTGCCGACAAAACCGGAACAATCACAGAGAATAAAATGTCATTGGCGAAGTTGTTTACTTTAGAAAGTTTCCTAATTCATACCGTAGGTGATTGGTTGAAGGGAGCAGAGCGAGAACTTGTAAACCTAGCTATGTGGGCAAGTGAACCGATCCCTTTTGATCCCATGGAAATTGCTTTACACAATGTTTATGGCGAGCTGAATCCAGTTGATCAAAGACCAGATTACGATTTGATTCACGAATATCCTTTAGGTGGAAAGCCACCGATGATGACACATGTTTTTGAAAGTACTTTGGGGAATCGCATCATTGCTGCTAAAGGAGCACCGGAGGCTTTGATGGCTGTTTCTAATCTGACTGATTTTGAAAAACAACAAATAGAAGAAGCGATTGAGCGTTTAGCGTCTGATGGATTCAGAGTTTTGGGAGTAGCTGTGGCTAACTATGATGGTAATGATTTTCCAGAAAAACAACAAGATTTTAATTTCACATTTAAAGGTGTTGTTGCCTTCTATGATCCACCAAAGAAAAACATCCAGTCCGTACTTGAAAGTTTTTCCAAAGCAGGAATTAAAGTAAAAATAATAACAGGAGATAATGCAACTACCACTAGAGCTATTGCAAAGCAAATCGGTTTTGAAGGATATGAAAAAAGTATGAGTGGAGCCGACTTGATGCAATTTAGTGATGCTGAACTGGCGGATAGGGTGCAGGATGTCAACGTATTTACCCGTATGTTTCCTGAAGCAAAGTTGCGAATCATTAATGCTTTGAAATCCAAAAATGAAATTGTAGCCATGACTGGAGATGGTGTCAACGATGGTCCTGCACTTAAAGCTGCTCATATCGGTATTGCTATGGGCAAACGCGGAACTGAGATTGCGAAGCAAGCGGCATCTCTGATTTTACTGGAAGATGATTTATCAAAAATGGTAGATGCCATTGCGATGGGACGAAAGATTTATACCAACCTCAAGAAAGCGATCCAATACGTTATCTCGATTCATATTCCAATCATTCT